>NZ_JACJEC010000019.1:0-76976 GCF_014163875.1 Pseudoalteromonas sp. SR43-3
AGCCAAGCAAGTCATAAAGCTATGTAAGAGACGTATTACACAAAGCTATATAGAAAAAAGTTTAAAAAACTTTATTTTGAATTACGAAAAAGAGGCCGCTGGATAAAGTGGGGATCCCTCAGCCCAAAGGGTTCTTCCTAGGGGCTACTTACTCTTTGTTGCTCGGTTTTTACTTAGCCCACTAGGTTACAAATCTCGCGCCGCGATTAAATAGCCCCTAGTTTGAACAAATTTTAATCCGCAAAGATCAACAGACCCTAAAGTTAATAGCTTAAACCTCTCATTTGTTTTTAGCATTCACCCTTTTTAGTAATTGACCTTTTGGTCAGTAAAGCTACAATCAATCAATACGTTAAACACGCAAACTTTATAATGACCACACAAATAAAGCCAAATAAAAAAGAAGTCACACGCGAGAAAAACCAAAAACTAATTTTAGATGCCGCCGAGCAATTGTTTTCGCAATTAGGTTACGACGGAGCAAGTATGAGCATGGTTGCTAAAGAAGCGCAGGTGCCAAAAGCTAATATTTTGTATTACTTTAAAAGTAAGGATGGTCTGTACGAGTCTGTGATTGACCGCATAATAGCTAATTGGAACTTAGGGCTCGATAACGTCACAATTAACGACGATCCAGCTACCGTGCTTTATAACTATATTAAAAGCAAAGTAATACTGGCCGTAAATCAGCCAATGCAATCTCGCTTATTTGCCAGTGAAATACTGCGCGGTGCACCCTATTTACAAAACTACTTTAGAACCAATACCCGCCCTTGGGTTAAACAAAAGGTTGATGTACTTCAAGCATGGATGGACGCTGATAAAATGGATAAGGTTGATCCCTACCATTTGCTCTTTACTATTTGGTCTACCACGCAATATTACGCCGACTTTCAGGCTGAGGTTTTACTCGTAATGAACAAATTAGAGTACGACGAAACCGATGTGGCACAAATTACGCAATCAATTGCCCACATAATTTTAAAAGGTATTGGTCTTAAAATACCTGAGCAAAGTGAGACTTAACCCATGACATCCTTTACTACACCCGATTTATTTGACGATCATCGCGATAACGTGCAAGTAGCAGACAGCGGCCTTTATCACTTTGGTAAAAAAACCACGTTTTATGGCAAAGTAGTTACCGTTACCTGCCCAGAAGACAACTCTTTTGCCGCCGATATATTGCATGAAAATGGTGAAGGTAAAGTATTGGTTATAAACGGGTTTGCGAGCAAACGCTTTGCGTTTATAGGCGATATTATGGCTGAGCGTGCCCTAAATAATGGCTGGGAAGGCGTAATAATAAATGGCTGTTGCCGAGATATAGAAATACTTGCCACGATGAACTTACCTGTAATGGCGCTAGGCTCTACACCGCGTAGTACCTTAAAGCGCGGCTTTGGTGATAAAAACCAAGCTGTTACCATGCTTAGCACTACTATTGAACCTAACAATTGGGTTTACGCCGATATTAACGGTTTAATCATCAGTAAAACGCCCCTTATTTAGCACTCAAAACCATATAAATAGAGACCAACTTGGTGCATCTGCGCACCAAGTTGGTCTGTTTTAGCTCATTTTAATCTCACTATTTCTACAGACCACATTTACAAATCTCATACAACCCAACAAAACCTGACCAGTTGGACAGGATTTTAATTTATGGCATTCCTCTTGCTTAGTCTAAGCACTATAAAATCAAAACTACCGATTAAAAAGCGGAGCCTTAGCAATTGCATTAAATTAGTGATCTATTATAACGCGAAGAAAATGACGCAGTGAGTGCGCTATTTAATCCGATAAAATGATCATGTTTTTAATAAAATTGGTATTCATAATAATAATAACCAGCCCGCTTTTTAATCACTCTTAACTTAATAAGTAAGTACTTGGTCAGTTTTATAATAATGAGCTGCAAATGAGTGATAAAAAAAACAACAAAGGTATATTTTGCAATCACGGTCCTACCCTGTGGCAAACAAACCACTCTGGAGTGCTTGCAAACAATCGCTTAGCTGTAAAAGATGTATTTGCAGTAAAGGGCGAGCGTAACAGCGCAGGCAACCCACACTGGTTTAAAACAGCTAAACCGGCTCAAAATACGGCAAGCTCGGTTAATAAGCTCATGACCGCTGGTTGTAACTTTATAGGCTTTACCCATACTGACGAGCTGGCTTATAGCTTAGAGGGTAATAATATACATTATGGCGCTGCGCAAAATCCTAAATTAAAAGGGCATGCTTGCGGTGGTTCGAGTATGGGGTCTGCTGCTGCAGTTGCTGCTAACTTAGCTGATATTGGCTTAGGCACCGACACCGGCGGCTCAATTAGAATACCCGCCAGCTATTGTGGTTTATATGGCATAAGGCCAAGCCATAACGTGATTGAAAAAGACGGCCTAATACCGTTGGCTCCGCCTTTTGATACCATAGGTTGGCTTACCCAAAGCGCCGAGCTATTAAGCGATGTAGGTAATGTACTGCTACCAAATCAAGCTATTAATAACGTTGATACCTTAGTTATTTGCGAGCCGTTATTTGAACTCGTTGACCCTGTTTTACAAGCCCCACTTAAACAATTGCTTGAAAAAACCAAGCCTAATTTTAAGCACCATAAAGAATTTGAACTACCTAACAGCAGCTTATTAAATGAACTTGCTGATAGTTTTAGAGTACTGCAAGGGCGAGCAATCGCAAAAACGCATAAAGACTGGCTTCAATTGCCGGGGCAACTTCCCCAGTTTGCTCCAGCAATTGCGGCACGTTTTAATATGTCGCTTGCCCTAACTGATCAAGAAGAACAAGAAGCACTAAAAGTACAAACCCAATGGCAAACACTAATAGCTAAAAACCTAAATACAAACAGCTGTTTATTTTTGCCAACCACACCTACAACCGCACCTAAATTAGGCGCCGACACAAGCGCCTTACGCATGCAAATTATTACGCTTTCGGCAATTGCAGGACTTAGTGGCTCAGCGCAAGTGCATTTACCGCTGGCTGATTTAGCAAATGATCATCCGTATGGTTTTTCATTAATGATGAGCCACGGTAACGATAAAAGCCTACTAGCTTGCGTTAAGCACCTAGCTGCACACTTTAAACAGGACACACCGGCATGACTACACACAACATTGCATTTACCGCGTCTCATTTTTCGGCCACTGAGGCGGGTATAAATATACTAAAACAAGGCGGTACAGCTACCGAGGCTATGGTAG
This sequence comes from Pseudoalteromonas sp. SR43-3, assembly GCF_014163875.1. NCBI lineage: Bacteria > Pseudomonadati > Pseudomonadota > Gammaproteobacteria > Alteromonadales > Pseudoalteromonadaceae > Pseudoalteromonas > Pseudoalteromonas sp. SR43-3. The sequence continues at coordinate 3,224 of NZ_JACJEC010000019.1, forward strand.
CGGCTGCCGCTGCTATTAGCGTTGTATATCCACATATGAACTCAATTGGTGGCGACAGCTTTTGGCTTATCGATAACCCAAACCAAAAAACGCCTACCGCTATTGACGCCTGCGGCCGTGCAGCAACTAATACAACGCCCTATAACTCGCTCGCGCAAATACCAGAGCGCGGCGGGTTAAGCGCACTGACTCAAGCGGGTACAATTCGCGGTTGGCAAAAGGCGCTTGAACTAGATGAGCACGCAGCACTACCACTGTCAAAAATTTTAGCACCCGCTATTGAGCTTGCGCGCGAGGGCTTTACAGTTACAAAAAGCTTGCAAGCAGGCTGCGAAAAACTAGCCACTGCTAACAATACCAATGAGGCGTTTAAAAGCCTCTACATACCCAATGGCAAGCCCTTGCAAGCAGGTCAACATTTTAAAAACCCTAAACTTGCAGCAACGTTTGAATACCTAGCAAAACATGGCTTAAACGCATTTTATGAAGGCGCACTTGCCAACTCATTTGCCGCCGACTTAGCAAAAGCAGGCAGCTCAATTACCGCAGGTGACATTGCAAATACTAAAGCCGAGGTAGTTACTGCGCTAAATGCAAACCTCAGTGGTATTGATTGCTACAACTTACCCGCGCCAACACAGGGCGTGCATTCACTACAAATAATTGGTGCCGTAAATAAGTTAAAGCATTTAGCTAAAACCGATGCCGACTGGACACATTTAATTGTTGAGGCAACTAAACAAAGCTTTACCCATCGCCCTACCCTTTGGGCTGACCCTGAAGCATTAGGAGACGATTATAAAAACGCACTAACCGATAATCGCTTAAGCGAACTTGCTAACAATATTGATATGGCCAAAGCCAAAAAATGGCCATTTAACGCAGAGCCTGGCGATACTGTGTGGATGGCAGCCAGAGATAAAAACGGGCAATTAGTCAGCTTTATTCAAAGCATTTACTGGGAATTTGGCAGCGGAATATTAATGAGTGAAGGCGGCTTTGTGTGGAATAACCGTGGTTTAAGCTTTAGTTTAAACAATCAAGATACCAACGCCCTTGCACCAAATAAAAAGCCCGCTCATACACTTAACCCAGCACTGGCAAAGTTTAGCGATGGTCGTCGACTTGCTTACGGAACAATGGGCGGTGAAGGGCAGCCACAAACTCAAGCCGCTGTTTTTGCAGGCTACGCGTGGCGAAATAAATCTATAAAACAAGCAATTAGCGACCCTCGTTGGTTACTTGGACGAACATGGGGCGATACGAGTACAAATTTAAAAATTGAAAAAGAGTTAGTTTTTCATATAGAACATGAATTAAATCAACGTGACCACGATTGGGTAAGCGTTGATAATAATAACGAAATGATGGGGCACGCTGGGGCTATTTTAGATACACCTATAAGCCTTGAAGCTGCAACAGATCCTCGTTCAGATGGACGTGCAACAGTAACTACAGCAGGAACACAATGTCAGAAATAATAAATCAATGGCCAATTATAGTAGCCTTAATAGCAACCGGTATTTTTGCCGGTATTTTAGCAGGACTTTTTGGTGTAGGCGGCGGTATTGTTATCGTCCCTGTGCTGTATTTTTTACTGCAAGGTTTTGGCGTAAGCCCAGAGTCGGCAATGATGATAGCCACCGCTACATCACTTGCAACCATAGTACCTACTTCGCTTTCATCTATTCGCTCGCATCATAGCAAAGGGAATATTGACCTTGCGCTAATAAAATACTGGGCACCATTTATTTTAGTTATGGCCGTTGTAGGCAGCTACTTAGCGCACTCAATACGCGGTAATGCACTGGTACTTATGTTTGCCTGTATTGCTATTTTAGTCAGTTTAAACATGCTATTTAGAGCCGGCGCACCCGCGCTTGTAAAACAACTGCCAGGAAAATTTGGTCAAGGCGTTATGGCAAGTCTTGTAGGTGGTTTGTCGGTAATGATTGGCATAGGTGGCGGCACTATTGGCGTACCTATGCTAAACGCATTTAATGTACGCGCCCATGTTGCAGTAGGTACTGCGGCCGTTTTTGGTTTATTGATTGCACTACCTGGCGTTATTACCTTATTAAGTATTGGCACAACGCCAACCGATGCTCCCCTAGGTACGTGGGGGTTGGTTAACCTCCCTGCCTTTTTTCTTATTATTCCGTTGACTATTTTATTTGCGCCTATTGGCGTAAAAATTGGTAGCAAGCTGGATCAAAAACAACTAAAACGCGCCTTTGCCGTTGTCTTAATGATAACCGGCATACGCATGCTTATTCAGACTCTGGGAGCCTAAAATATGTTTAATAACACGCAAGTTCAAACCTTAAACCCACCACAGCGTTTATTAATGGGACCAGGCCCAATTAATGCCGACCCTCGTGTTTTACGTGCTATGTCGGCACAGCTTATAGGCCAATACGACCCAGTAATGACCGGTTTTATGAACGAAACCATGGCACGTTACCGCGAAATTTTTAAAACCAAAAACGAATGGACCATGCTAATAGATGGCACATCGCGCGCGGGTATTGAAGCCGTATTATGCTCAATTTTACGCCCGGGCGATAAAGTACTAGTACCAATTATGGGGCGCTTTGGCCACCTACTTGCTGAAATAGCAGAACGCGTTGGCGCAAAGGTGCACACAATAGAAGTGCCGTGGGGCGAAGTGTTTACGCCAGAACAAATCGAAAAAGCCATTGTTGATGTAAAACCCCATGTACTTGCTATGGTACAAGGCGATACATCCACCACCATGAACCAACCTCTTGAGCATATAGGCGATATTTGCCAAAAGCACGATGTACTATTTTATTGTGATGCCACCGCCTCTATTGTGGGTAACGAACTTCCTGCCGATGAATGGAAACTCGATGCACTTTCGGTTGGCCTGCAAAAATGTTTAGGCGGTCCTTCTGGGTCTGCGCCATTAACGCTTAGCGATAAATGCGCCGATTGGATCCAAAAACGCAAAAAGGTAGAGGCAGGTATTCGCACGGCCGACCATACCGACGGCACAGAGCCATTTGTACGCTCAAACTACTTTGATTTAGGCATGATCATGAATTACTGGGGGGAAGAGCGCCTTAATCATCATACCGAAGCCACCAGCATGCTGTATTGCGCCTCAGAATGCGCCCGCATTGTTATTGAAGAAGGCGTGGATAACTGCGTAGCGCGCCACAAATTACATGGCGATGCCATGCTAACAGGCATTCAAGCGCTCGGCTTAAATGTATTTGGTGATTTAACACATAAAATGAACAACGTACTGGGTGTGTATATACCCGAGGGCATTAATGCCGATCACGTACGCGGACAAATGCTAACCGATTTCGGAATAGAAATTGGCACCTCGTTTGGCCCGCTGCATGGCAAAATTTGGCGTATTGGCACCATGGGTTACAACGCCCGTAAAGATGCCGTATTACAAACATTGGCAAGCTTAGATGCCTGCTTACATGCCAACGGTTACAAAGGCCCTAAAGGCGAAGCCGCCATTGCCGCCCTTGCTCACTATAAATAAAAAAAGGATTTAGCATGACGATTGTAAGCCCACAACACAGCCCTTTATTAGACAAAGAACTTGCTGATGAATACGCAACACGCGCTTTATCTCGCTGTAAAACCCTCAGCGCACTATCGCAAATGCAAGGCGGTATTCACCGCGTGTACTTATCAAAAGAGCACAAAGAGTGTAACGCCGTTACTGCATCGTGGATGGTTGAGGCAGGCATGCAATCGTGGCAAGACGAAGTGGGCAACCTTTGGGGGCGACTAAAATCATCAAACCCACATGCTAAACGTTTAATTATAGGATCGCACCTCGACACCGTACCAAACGCAGGTGCGTTTGATGGTATTTTAGGTGTACTACTGGGGATAGAAATTGCAGCGCTTGCACATAAGTTAAAGCTCGACCTGCCCTTTCATTTAGATGTAGTGGGCTTTTGCGATGAAGAAGGCACCCGCTTTGCCACAACTTTAATTGGCTCAAAAGCCCTCGCTAACGAATTTGACCCACAGTGGCTAAACATTGAAGACACAAACGGCATAACTATGCGCCAAGCCATGCTCGACTTTGGTTTAAACCCCAACGACTATGCAAAGGCCGCACTAAACAAAAACGAATTACTAGGTTACTGGGAAACTCATATTGAACAAGGTCCTGTACTCGAATCGGTTAATCAGGCGTTAGGCGTTGTAACTGCAATCGCAGGAGCAAAGCGCGCCATGCTTACCCTAACAGGCCAAAGCGGTCATGCGGGTACAACCCCAATGAACTTGAGGCAGGATTCACTAGCAGGCTGCGCTGAATTAGTAACCGAAATTGAAAAACTAGCAAGTAATGCTAAAAATGGCGAAGTTGCCACCGTAGGGCAAATACAGTCTCGCCCTGGGGCTACAAACGTGATTGCAGGCAAAACAACCATAAGCCTAGACGCACGCGCACAAAGCGACACCGATCTCGCTAACTTACTAAGCGTCATACAAAACAGCGCTCAATCTATAGCAAGCAAACGCAATTTAACGCTTGATTGGCAATGGACGCATGCCGCCGATGCCGTAGCGTGCGACACCACTATTCAGCATTTGTTTTCAAGCGCATGTAAACTCAATAACCAAGCATCGCCTTCACTTGCCTCAGGCGCAGGGCACGATGCAATGGCAATCGCTCCAATTTGCCCCGTTGGCATGTTGTTTATACGCAGCCCTGGCGGTATAAGCCATCACCCAGCAGAAGCGGTTATCGACAGCGATGTAACAAAGGCACTCAGTGTAATGTACAGCGCGCTTTTACTTTATGTGAAAGAGTGTGAGTGATTTAAGGTAATCGAGTAAACCAAGTATATTAACTTGGTATGCTTAGGGGCTTAAACCTCCTCAAAGTCATTTGGAGGTTATTACTGAAGGCAGGTAAATGCAGGAATATATGTTATTTAAAGTAGCTTTATCGGGCTGCCCTTTGCTCTTTTAGGCTAAGGCGTTTATGTGAGCTATATACATGTTGAATGTTTGTACCATTAACCAAATATGCATCCATTTCGACGGTAATTAAACCCGATAATGGCTTGATTTCTAGAACACCCAACTCACCTAAATTTGCAGATAGTAAAGTATTATTCCTAATAGCTAACAAAGTTTTGTCAGTATCTCGTAAGTCACCATTCACATATAATTTAGCACCACTAAACCAAGTGTTAATTATTTTAACTTTGATTGACTTAACAGTAAATTCAAAGGATTTTCTCATCAGATCTCCATACCCAGAAATGTAATTATTATACTTTATGTTTTTATGTGTTTGGCGCACAACCACTTTCGTTTAACACCCGCTTAGCCGATGCTGGGTAATTTTTTAGTGCAGCCAAAGGGCGAATTGGCCGCTGAACCAAATTACCTGAGCAGTTTGGGCACACGTTATTTAATACTGTTTGAGCACAGCCAGAACAAAATGTGCATTCAAATGAACAAATAAAAGCCTCTGTGGACTGTGCAGGTAGATTCTTATCACAACATTCACAATTAGGTCTTAAATCTAGCATTTAGAGCTCCCTTTTATCCACCCAATGCTGAATAAATATCGATTACCTTTTATAACCTTTGATACCTGATGCTCACTTACATCAGGGCGGAATAGCTTAACCCGCTTTGTTTCAAATATCGGATCACTGCAAATAAACTCACCACCCAAATCTGCTTTTTTCAGTACTATATTCAATCGATAGTGTTTACCAGATTCAACTTTGTCTGTGTGTGGTGCTATTTCACTTCCTTGTGGGAATTTAAGCAAATATGTATCAAATTTAATTGGCCACGTAGCACCACAAATCAACATTTTATCGTAGCCTGATTTTTGTCGGCCTCGCTCCCAACAAAATAATTTACTCAAAAAAAACATACAATCCCTCGAAACAGCTAACAAGCTGCAGGTTAACTCGTTTTTTTATTTTTATTGATAAACAAACCATAGCCGAGTTCATATTTTGATTCAATCGATTACTGTATTTTACGTGGGATATAAAAGGGAGTTTTAATGGTGTTTTGATTGGCGCTTTAAAAGACATTATGGTGGCTATAATTGACAGAAAATCAAAATATAGCCACCCGTTTTACTTTAATGCTTATTTAAGGGCTTATTTAATCGTAACCTTTGCATCACTTACCCATGTTTCAGTTATAGCTTCATCATTTTTATCAACTAAATACGCGCGTATGTTCACCGGATTGTTGTTAGCTTGTTTGTAGTCAAACGCTAATCGCCATTGGTTTGTACCAACTACCGGATAAACCCCAATAGGTTCTAGTATTTCACCGTTGCTGGCTTCAACAATCGGCTTTATACCACTTTTGTTATCTAATCCTTTAAATGCTGGACCTTCAAAATCAATCACCATTTTGTTAACGCCTTTAGGAATAGGCTGGCCGGGAATTCCGCCTAAGCCTTGGCGAGTATTTACAACGCTTGCAAGCGTTTTTGATTTTGGATCGAGTGGACGCCATTCAATATCATAAGAAAAGGTAAACTCGTCGCCTTTGCGCGCCTCTTTTTCAGGCACCCAATAGGCAACAATATTGTCGAACGTTTCATCTTTTGTAGGAATTTCGATTAACTGTACTGCGCCTTTGCCCCAATCGTCAGTAGGTTTTATCCACGCTGATGAACGCTTATTGTAAAATACGCCGTCGTCCTGGTAGTTATTAAAGTCACGGTCTCTTTGGATTAAGCCAAACCCTTTTGGGTTCTCATCAATAAAGCTATTGGTCGACACCGACTGAGGATTATTTAATGGGCGCCAAACGTATTGACCCGATCCTGTGTGAATCGCAAGGCCATCGCTATCGTGAATTTCTGGGCGCCAATCTTTAGCTTCTGTTTTATCTTTTTGTGAGTACCAATACATACTGGTTAACGGTGCTACGCCTAAGCGTTCAACATCGGCGCGCATATACAAATTAGCCGTTACAGAGGTAATATGGCCTCTGGCTTCTTTGTTATCTTTACTTAAACCAAATCGATAAGCACCAGTGATAGAAGGCCCTTCAAGCAATGCCCAAACAGACACGCTTTCACCTTTTTTCTCTGCGGGGCCAATCCAAAATGCAGAAAAGCGCGGAAATTCTTCTGGCTGATTCATACCCGTATTAATCGCGATACCTCGAGCCGACAGTCCATATTGCCCCTCTGGCCCGTCGGTACGAAAATAAGACGCGCCTAAAAAAGATATCCAATCTGGTTTCATATCTGGGCGCATTATTCTAAAGCCTGCAAATCCAAATCCTTCAGGGAGGTCGTGAGCTGGGCTATCATCGGGCATATCAAAAACGTCATTACTAAAAGGTACATTTTGCACCTGATTTTTATCGTCTCTGATGTAAATACTTACTGGCTCAGGAAAATATCGGCCAGGGTAAAATAATTGTACAGGCGCCTTCTTTCCACTTGGGTATAAGGTTTCATCTTCTTTAAAGCGTATTTTCCAGTGTTCGTCATACGTAATTTTATCGATTAACTCCGGCGCTGGCACCTTAGTTGGCGTATAGGGCTTTTCGGCTGAGGCTTTTGCTAGGGCTTTTAAGTCTTCGAATGAAAACTCCGTTTTATCTACTGCTTCTGTCGCGTAAGACGACATCGAAGTGCTAAAAATAATTGCGATAAATAACTTTAATTTCATAAAAAGAATGTCCAATAAATTGAGTCAAATAAAAATGGGAACGCTGCACGAACGTATGTTTAACTTAAAGTTCTGTATGGATTTTACGTGACGTAATATGAACTAGTGTTTACTAAAATATAGTTATTTGACTACAGGACCTCCCATAGTTATTTTTTTAGGTATTGGTTTTAAGGGATATTGCGCGCGTTTGATGATATCGCTGAAGTGAAAATAAGTGGGATAGCCCAATTTATTATTAGATCGCTGGTATTCAAATGGATAAGGGTTGTATTTAGGTGGTGGAAAACGAAGAGGCTCACCCCTTTTAAAACTTGCAATTAATGGCTGAGTTTTATTTGGCCCTCACTTCAGGGCATGTTTTTATGTTTTTGAAGTTAATTTTTCAATAGCATCTTTAGCTTCTTTCAAACTTACACCATGAACAGATCTATAATATTTTATTGCTCTAACTTTATGACCTGATTTTAAAGCAACAATAACATCACCTTCAGTTACGCTGCCATGCTTAGGTATTGAGTTACCAAGTATTAATATAAATAAAACTGCAATAACCGCTAAAACACCCCAAATATATTCAATTTCCATAAATATCCTCGATGTTCGAAAAATAATGAGCCTGTAGGTTAACTCGTTTTTTATTTATTTTTATTGATAAACAAACCATAGCTGAGTTCCTCTTTTGTTTGTAATAATGTTCACCAAGAGCAAAATGTATTTTTATTTTATCTTATTTTAATTATTCTTATTGGCTACTGGTTAAATAGCCTTTCGCATTTTATTTAATAACTCGTAGCATGCTTTATACAACAATATTTCCATGTCTTCGTTATGGTACAAAGGACCCCAACGAAAAAAGCCTCTTAAGCTAAATTTTTTAGCTATGAATTCGCGCCACGTAACAGATTTAGAAACGCTGAACGTTTTAATCGTCTTATTGTGTTTAATATTATACAAGCGCGATACTAACTTAACTTTTGGTCGCCAAAATAGCGGAATAATAGCTGTATCAAAATCTATAGTGAATGCATCACCACCATGCAAAGTAACTATAACAACATCTAAACCAATATCTGACTTTTTAGGCTCTTTAATAGACGAAATACTGTGAAGACAAAAAATATCTTCAAGCTTCTTGTGCATATGATCTTGTAGTGAATCGCCCGTTATATAAAAAAACGACTCTACCTTAGAAAAATGGCTGTTATTAGCTACAGCTAACGATCCCAAATAAACATTTGGCTTTTCAGAGCTAAACCAATCGAATAGCAAATTCAAATTCCTTTTTACTTATGCCGAATAAATAGGCCATAAAGTTGTTATCTAAGGTTAGGGCGAAAAAGCAAAAACCAGCTGTTTATGTTCTGCTTTACGATTTTTTATTATGCTTAATTATTTTACTACGTAATTGAACCCCAAGTAACGTCCCTAATAAAACAGCAATAACATGCAGCAAAGCCGAAACCAAATATACTAAAGGCTCCATTGATATCTCTAATAAAATGTATAGTAAGGCACCGACACTTAGATTAATAAACCAATAAACCGCCATAACTAAAAAGGCTTGTTTATAGGGACTCACTGTTTGCTTATAGCCTAAGTAACAATACACGATTAAAAAGGTTACAAATCCGAGGACGTAATAAGTAAAAGCTAATGAGGTACTTTGAGTCATTTCATCAAAGCCAACAATCTTTGTTGCTATTGTTGATAAAGCAACTAGCAATAAATACAAGCCTAATGAAAAGAGTACAATCCTAGAGTATTTCACGATAATCCTTTAGTAATAAAACGAGGCTGCAGAATAACTTCTATAGCCAAATTCAATTAATTAGTTTCTTTAATTAACTCTAAGCACTTTAATACAATGTGTAATAAATGTATTACCCATTAAACAGGTTGTTTTCTTAAAAAGAGTAATTCTACAATCTCAACGCCCGCATAAGGGGCTGATAATAACTTGTCGTAATATGTAGCAAAAAGAACTAAGCAAACAGTTAGTAGTCGCTTGTTAGTAGTTTATACCACTAACCTCACGTAGAAATTTTTAATAAAAACAAACCTAACCCGCCGAATAAAGTTAAAAATACCACCAACATTATAATCAGCGTTTTGGATTCACCTAATGATTGCATTAATCCCATTTCAGTCGGTAATACTTGCTCAAGCAGACTTGGCTGTTTAATTTTGTTTTTTTGACCTCTATCCATAATACACATTCCATATAACTAATACTGCTAACGAGCTTGTAAATTAACTCGTTTTTTATTTGTTTTTATTGATAAACAAACCATAGCTGAGTTCCTATTTTGGTTCAATCTTTTACTGTATTTCACGTGGAATATAAAAAGAGTTAGCTGTTGTTTTAATTGGCGTTTTGGAAGGAGTTACGAGTGCTTGAGTGTCTTTATTTTAGGTTAAAAGGGCTTTCCCTTTTCAGTACATCGTGTTTTGCAGCTTTTCTATATTATGAACAGGGCAATACAGTTGCCATTGCGTAAAATAAAGGCATTCACATTCGTTTTACCCAGTAAGGTCAATTTATTCATATCTTTATTGACCGTATTATTCCGATTTTTATTTAAAGGAAAGCAGACTTAACAAAGCCGAGTTGTTTACCATTTTTTAATAAAAATTGTTGTCGTATATCGGGCTACCTATTACTACTTTCATCTTGTCAACGTAGCTCAGCTTTTTTGCGTGATGCACTTTCATGGATTAAACCTAACTCACTGCTATCATTAATTATTTACGTAAAGTTAGAATGGGTGTCATCCTAACTTATTTCGTTAATGGTTTTGTTATGTAACGTCACCGTCAAGCCCAAATTTTTTCCTGTTCAAAACTAGCGCTGCCAGCAGAGTTAAACCTAACACCGTACCAACAGGGAACATGAAAAGTAACAATGTTGAATATATTATTAGTGCCCAAAAAAGCCACTCAGTTCGATAGTTTAAGCCCACAACGGAAAATGTTAAAAAGCAAAGCGCAACTAAAAATAAGATGAACCCTGTTACTGTAGACAAAGCTGTTGATGACATTTCTTCTTGTGATATTTTAGGTTCATTATTTCCAAACAGCGTTATCTCTTGAAATGAAGAGGACATAATTAAATACGAATCAACAATTCCCCAAAGTGGTGCCCAGAAAAGCAATAATCCCAAAACTGCGACGTATTTCCCTATAGTTTCCTTGTTCATCATCTCTCCTCACGTAGTTACATAACGAGCCTGTAGATTAACTCGTTTTTTATTTGTTTTTATTGATAAATAAACCATAGCTGAGTTCCTATTTTGGTTCAATCGATTACTGTATTTTTACGCAGAATATAAAAGGGTTTGGTGTTGTTTAATTGACGTTTTGGAAGGAATTACTGGAAATTTGATGTGGGTGTTTTTTTACTCTGGTGGGCAAAATATATTTGTTAAAATAAGCGATGCAGCAGAAAAAACCTAGCAGTTGGGGATCATCATAACGTGGGTAATATTCCGCTTTTATTTTAAAGGAAATTAGGCTCAATGAAGCCGAGTTGTTTAGTATTTTTTAATAAAAATTGTTGTCGCCTATTGATCTATCTATTTTTATTTTCATCTTACCAATACAGTTCTGTTTTTACGTGATTCATTTTCATGAATTTAACTTAACTCACTGCAATTATTGATAATTTCCGTAAAGTTAGAATGGGTGTCATCCTAACTTCTTTTCTTGACTGTATTATTCCGCTTTTTATTTAAATGAAACCAGACTTAATAAACCCGAGTCGTTTACTTTTTTATAAAGTTTTTTGTCGCCTATCGGGCTATCCCTTATTACTTTTATCTTGTCAGTGTAGTTCAGCTTTTTACGTGATTCATTTTCATTAATTTAGCCTAACTGACTGATATCTACAATAATTTAAGTAAAAGTTAGAATGGGTGTCATCCTAACTCTTCTTTATATTTCATTGATACTCATTAATGTTTCTCTGAAATCTTTGGTACTTTCCCAACCAAGTATACCAATAAAGCTCGTTGTTAAGTTTCTAGGTAATTCATTATATGTGTCAAAGTCGAATACAATATTTGGTTTATATTGTTGGGAATTTACGTTGAGTAAATTAATTATTTCTTTCGTCGGCTTTCTAAGTCTTTCTCCATCCTCTAGATGGTTATAGTGATTTCTGCCTGCATAAATAATTAAGCCCGCAGGTATTTCTCTAATTATTTCACCAACAGAAAATTTACACGCCTTCTCTGAAAGGTTAGGAAGTGGCGAGGTGTTTTGGTTGCTTTCTGAATACAGCTCAATTCCTTTACAAGCTATCTGCAAAAGAGAACCGTCAATAATTGATAAAGCGAATTGTTCATTAGTTAGGTTTTCAATTGCAGCATCCGATTTTTCTTTCTTTAGTTTTATTTGTTTTTGTTCAAGCCATGCTGCGTGGTCTCGAGCGATTACTTCTTTCGGATTGTTTCGGTTATGGACAAAAATTGGAGGCATAGAGTCTTTAAACAGATCGTTTATAATTACATGATAATCAGCTCTCGCTTCAAACAACCTTTTAACTACACTTTCGACCGCTTCTAAATAATTGTGAATCAAACTCTATCCTTGATTTGAAATATAACAACTTATTGAACACCACTCAGGGGATTTATAACACCCCAAAACGGCGTATATTACAGTGTTCAATAATTCCACTTAATAACTTTAATGTAAACAAGTAATTAGCCCTATTATAAAAGTGATATGTGATAAGGAACTAAAACCGTGTTAATTAAGGTTATTTGTATCAGTAAGTGTTGAGCATGAGGGTTAACGCCACGAGTCAGGTACATAGAGCATTTTAAAAGGAGTTTACAGCGCTGCCTTCGCACCATAGTAAATAAAGCTATTGGACTATGTTTACTTAGCCTCAAAGTGTACTTTATTAAAATACGGGTTTTGTGTGAGGGCTTTAATTACGCTAATGCTGGTAAGTTCTATAAGCTTTAGCTCGCCACTTACATTAATGGCAATGCACTCTTGTTTAAGTGCATTGCGTTTTGTGTCAGTTGCTATCCCACATACACCATCACCATTTTTTAATATAAGCTCAATGCTTAAATGGTGCATACAAGCAATTTCGATGTAGTCGTATTGATTGCAACTGATCATAACGTCTTCTTTATTTAGTCGGTTTAAAAATCATTAAAAAAGCAATAACAACAAGGTTGGCTATATACCACAAATCTTTAATTACAAATTGCCCTAAACGATCCAATAAAGTGGATGAACTAAATGCACCGGTTGCGGTAATTAAGAATGTTTGGGTCATCATAAATACGCTTAAACACGCTAAGCCACTTACAATAATTAGCTTTTTATTCTTTAAAAATAGCCCTAAGCCCAATAACACAGCAAATAATACATCAAACCCGCCAATCACGTTAGATGTACCTTGTACGCTAAATACCGTGTATAACCACGACATAAACGGTGAGGTTTCTACTAAACTTACAATGCCTTTTGCTTCAAACTCGTAAAACTTCATGCCGCCAATCCACAGTAAAACCATAGCAACCGGTATAAAGTTTAAAAGTACGTGTTGTTTGTCGGTAAGTTTGTCTTTATAAAATAAAAACAAATACAAAGGCACTACAGCAAAGTATTTAATTATGCCCTGCCCGCTACCAATGATTGGAAAGCCGCCTAGTTGCGCCATCCAACGGTTGCTGGCAAATAAGGTAAGTAATGCAACTAAACTTATAATTGCTGCAAGTAAAAGTGCTGCCGTAGGTTTCATTAGTTTAAAACGAGCGAGCACGGTGGCAAACGCTAAAGCAATCATAAATGAGCCACTAATTAAACCTAACGCAGATACAGACATTAGCGAATCAACGTCGTAAAAACTAAACGTAGCCGTTAACGTATTAGGGTTTGCTCCTAACGCAAACGATAAGCCAAGTAGTAAAAAGCTACTCGCTAATAAAAAAGTAATCACGTTGTTGGTTAGTTTTAAGTTCATTGTATTTCCAAGTATTCGTTAAGACTTACAAAGACCTTACGAACCTATAAAACAATTCAAGCTAACTCTTAAAAATCAGAGTTAATTAAGCACACTGTAAGCTCTTATCGGGTAATGTAATCAATCACTTTAGTTTATAATTTATTTCCTCTTTATTAATAAAATTAAATAAGTCTAATATTCATATGATGTGCGTCATCTTTTTTATTATTAAATGAAGTAGAATAACGTTGCCTTTTCAATACACAGAATGCATGCATTTCTAAAACTTAGGGATATTTTTAATGAAGGGTACTGATATTCGAGTTACCTCTGGACTGATTTCTGTAGCCATTGTTTTACTACTTTGGTTTGCTGTACCGCCTCCGCAAGGTGTTACCGAAAACGCATGGCATTTGCTCGCTTTATTTATTGGTACTGTAGTTGCCATTATTGGTAAAGCAATGCCTATCGGCGCCATTGCTATTTTAGCTATTACTTCTGTTGCGTTAACCGGCGTAACTAATGACAGCCCATCTGGCGCTATTAAAGATGCATTAAGTGGCTTTTCTAATTCATTAATTTGGTTGATTGGTATTGCTATTATTATTTCTCGGGGTTTAGCTAAAACTGGTCTGGGAAATCGTATTGGCTATAATTTTATTTCTCTTTTTGGTAAAAAAACAGTTGGTATTGGCTATGCACTCGCACTTTCTGAACTTGTTATAGCGCCTGTAACGCCAAGTAATACCGCGCGAGGCGGCGCTATTATTCACCCAATAATGAAGTCTATAGCAACAAGCTTTGGCTCATCCCCTGAGGAGGGCACATCTCGTAAAATTGGGCACTACCTTGCTTTGGTGAGCTACCATATAAACCCTATTACATCAGCTATGTTTATTACCGCCACGGCTCCTAACCCTCTAATTGTAAAGCTTATTGCAGATGCTACTGGTGCAAATATTAGTATTACTTGGAGTACATGGGCGCTGGCAGCGCTTGTTCCTGGTTTGCTATGTATTGCCCTTGTGCCTTTGGTTGTTTATGCCATTTACCCACCTGAAGTTAAAAGTACGCCCGACGCTAAAACCTACGCAGAATCTAAATTAACTGAAATGGGCCCAATGAGTTATGGCGAAAAAATAATGGTGGGTGTTTTTGCTATGCTGCTTGTTTTATGGGCCGGCGTACCTGCAATGATTTTAGGGGCTGACTACGCAGTTAATACAACCGCAGTGGCTTTTTTAGGTTTGTCGGTTTTATTAGTGACTGGTGTATTAAGCTGGGACGATGTACTTAAAGAAAAGTCAGCGTGGGATACCGTTGTTTGGTTTTCTGCATTAGTAATGATGGCCACTTTTTTAAATAAACTAGGTTTGGTAACGTGGTTTTCAACACTTGTTGAGAGCAACATTGCGCAACTGGGCTTTGACTGGATTGTATCGGCTATTATATTGGTAGCTGTGTATTTTTATGCTCATTACTTTTTTGCCAGTACCACAGCACATATTACTGCTATGTTTGCCGCATTTTACGCCGCAGGTTTAGCGCTTGGCGCTCCGCCTTTATTTTTAGGTTTACTGTTAGCTGGCGCTTCATCACTCATGATGTCGTTAACGCATTACGCAACAGGCACATCTCCCATAGTGTTTGGCTCAGGCTATGTATCGTTAAAAGACTGGTGGGTAATGGGCCTTATAATGAGCGTTATTAATTTAAGTGTATGGGGAATTATTGGCGGGCTTTGGTGGAAAGCACTTGGGTATTGGTAGTCTTGCCTTTGTTAGTTTGGCTTGCACATTTAATACTGCGCACTTATTATAGTTAGTTCTACAAATATAAACATTGAGGCTGTTGCAAGGGAGCACTATGGTTTTTAAATTTATAAAGGCAGCATATTCAGACCAAGACTACTTATTAAGCCTCAGAAAACTGACTATGGTCGAACACTTAGAAAATGCCGGGTTATTTTTAACAGATCAACAGCATGTTTTAAGGCTTAATGATCAATATGACTGCTCCCATCTTATAGTTATAAATGAGGTACCAATTGGTACTTTAAAATACCAAACACACGCTCAATACGTTGAAATAATGCAATTACAAATACATCCATTGCACCAAAATAAAGGGTATGGGAAAGCGGTTATTGAACAAGTTATTACAAATACGCAGTCAAAACCCATTAAACTCACCGTGCTTAAAAACAACCCAGCATTAGGACTTTATAAGCGGCTGGGTTTTACTATAACGGATGAGGATAATTACGAGTACCACATGCAAACGCGAGCTACTCGTAGCTAAAATTAGTCGCTTTGATCTCTGAAGTCTTTTTTTCTGAAAATAGTTAAATGCCAACCCCAATGCAAAGAGCCTAATCTTAAAAAGATAGTCGTGAAAAATGAGCCTAAAATACACCAAATGTAATCTACATTAAGGCTAAATAAAGCAGCATAGACTGCACCACCCGCTAAACACGCAGAGGCGTATGGTTCGCTGCGCATAACAGTTGGTACCTCACGGCAAATTACGTCACGTATTAAACCACCAAATATACCTGTAGTAATACCCATGGTAATTGCGACCACCATACCAGAGCCATTAATGAGTGCTTTTTCTATCCCCATAATATTAAATAACGCCATACCCACAGCGTCTACTAATAAAAAGTAGTAATTATTAACGCGCGGTAAATATCGAATAAATGCAATTGTTGCTATAACGGCCCCATAGGTTGAATATAAATACTCTGGGGTAGCAATCCAAAATACTGGTTTGTTTAAAAGTATATCTCTGAGGGTACCGCCCCCTAGTGCAGTAACGGTTGCAACCACTACGACGCCAAAGCCACTAATGTTTTTTTCATACCCAAGCAATGCCCCTGCAACAGCAAAAAATGCAACACCGAGTAACCCTAGTACCATAAAGTATTCAGCTGTCATGGTAATTCCTTTTTAAAGTTTATTAGGAGCTGTATCAACTTACGTGCCAAAAAACTGAGTAAATATAAATAAACCCACAATTTAAGTGACTGAAATTTATAAGCTTATTTCATTTATTAAAAAACGTTAGCTATGTGATATTTAGTGAAGGATTAACAAGAGTAATTATTTTAATTATGGGTAGTTTTTACACGTGAAAGTACAGAGGGATTTTGTTACAGAGTTGCAGTCGAGCGCTTTTAAATTTTAAGCAAAAATTAAATGGACAATAAAGCTATTACCAATATTACAAAAATAATGGGCAATAATGCATGTTGCCAGTTTTGTTCTTTATTTTGATTATAGAGTGTTTGCATTGAGCTTTTATCATTATTGGTAAAACTATGCCGGCACTGCATACAGTTTTGGGCTTTTATGCTCACCCAAGTACCACATTTAATACATGCGTAACGCCTCGACAGTTTATCAAACTCGTTTGTTTTCCTAAATATTCTCATTTATCACCTCATTGCTTTTCGCCGCAGTAAGAAACCCAATGAATAATATATGCTCTTTAAATTCATTGTTACTTCTTTACTTTATTCAATAATTTTTACATTTGGAATGTTTTGTAAAAGGTAGGATTTTAAAGATTCAAACGCATCTTTATTGAAAATAAACTCAGTTGTTTTACCATCAACTTGATTATACGGTAGTGCAAATACACCGTGCCTCTTAGTTTTGTCGATGACAACTTTGTTAATATCGTTAATATTAAACACTTGCTTATAAACGTATAATATTTGCCCCTCAACGCGTACAGCCTTTAACGGGCTTTGCTCAACATTACGCGAACGAATAAACACAAAATATAAAATAACGGGAAATAAAAACAGGTTAAGCGCTTGCAAACTAAAAGGTTTATCTATCAATACAATATATGTTGAGTAACAAATTAAAGAGGCCGCTAGTGCTAAAATTAGTTGTGTGTTGTTTTTCATAATCATCCTTGGTTACTAGTCAAAAAAATCGGTAAGGTTTTTTAATTATATTACCAATTTAGTGAAATACGCCATTTTGTAACTTTTGCTAATCAAACTTAAATCCGGGCAAAGCTGCCATAATTAATATCCTGATTAATCTACATAACTCACTTTTGTTCCCGCTAAATGATCATGTAAACATCGTTTATCTTTTCCAAATATAAATAATGGATTAACAAAACCAGCTATAAACTGACCTACCGAAGGGACAAGTGATAATAGTTGCATACAAAGCATGCGTTTAAAGTAAATTGTAGTAAAGCTTGCTTGTGTACCATCTAAATTTTCAATACGGATAGACATTAAAGATTTACCAATTGTTTGTCCGCGTTGGTACATAAGGTAACCATGAAGCACTAACGTGCTTAATATGCCATAACCTAGCAAACCTGCAGATAAAGTAAGTGTTGGTTGGCTTAAATTATCAAACCCTACGAGTATGAATACAGGTATAAAACAAACAACACCTAAAACGCCATCAACAATAGCAGCCACTAGCCTGTCTGAGCGCGTTGCTTTTTCTCCTGCTACTTTTGATACAATATTTTCAGATGGGTTCTGTGCTTCTCGCGTTTCAATTAAGTCGTCTATTTCTTTTGCTCGATCTGGGTAGGCTTCGCGATCTATAGCTCTCGCTGATGAGTAAAGCTCATCTAAAGTGTAGGTAGAAAAATCAATTTCAGAATCCATGCAAAAAATCCATATAGTGTTATTAAAAAGTAATTTAACACAATTAATTTAAGCTATTCAATTATTTAAAATTATCAAATAAAAAAGCTACTAAAAAGTAGCCTTTAATTATTAATTAAATACCATTCAATTTGCTGTTAAAAATGCCATTTAACTAGCAAGTTTGGATTATGTTCGGTTTGCCCATCTACACCAAATTTATTTTTCCAATAAACATACTCAATACCCACATCAAGGCGGCCTGTATCTAAGCCAAGCATAGGGGCAATATTGTATTTAATCTGCGAGGTAAAGTTAAAGCCACCTTCACTTTTACCAAACATTGTGTCGGTGCTATCTACAATATCTAAAAAGCCATCGTATCTAAAGTTACCTTTGTTGTAGCCCCACGTGACTGTTATTTGGTTATTATCCTCACGTTGAATACCTATATCATCTTGAAAACGACGATAATAAGCCACATTAAAATATTGAAAGCCAGGTACATCAAGTGATACACCGCCCCCTAATAAATAGTTATTTTGATCCGTATCTCCCGAGCCATACTCTGTTTGTAGGCCTAAAAACACCTCTTTAACAAAGCTATTTTGTGGCTTGTAAAGAGTAGGGTTTATGTTTAGCTCACCGTACACTTCATCGGGATTACTTAGTCTATCCATAAAGAAGAACGTACTGCCCCATGTATGTCCCGATGCATGCTCTATAGTAACAACACTTCTATCATCTTCAGTACCTGAAAACGGCTCTAGGTAGTCGGCTCCTGTCATTGCGGTAATACTAAAATCAGACCAAAGCTCTTTAGCCGATACACCTGTAGAGCACATTGCAATTGCAGTTACTAATGCTAATTTTTTTATTGTTTTGATTTTCATTGTTAATCCCTTTTATGATTTTTATTAGTTTAGTTAAGATGATCCGTACTTGCTGAGTAATTTTCTGGTAGTACCAACGTCATTATTATTGCGGTGATACCCGACACCGTCACTGCACTACCAAATATGGCAGTAACTAACTTAGGTGCGTTTGCAAACAACTCCGGTACAAAACTAACACCTAGCCCGAGCCCCAAACTCACTGCAATAATAAGTAGGCTTCTGCGATTTATTTTTTCGCTTGCGAGTATTTTTACGCCCGCGGCGGCAACGGTGCCAAACATTACAAGCGTTGCACCGCCCAAAACAGGTTTAGGTATATTTTGTAATACAGCACCAATCACAGGAAACAAACCAAGAATGATTAAAATACTGCCGATCCACAGGCCTATATGCCTGCTGGCAACACCGGTTAGCTGAATAACGCCGTTGTTTTGACTAAAAGTAGTATTAGGAAAAGTATTAAATAAAGCGGCAATCATCGAGTTAACACCATCACCTAAAATACCGCCGCGAATACGTGCTAAGTAACTAGGTCCTCTAACAGGTAACTTAGAAACCGCACAATTGGCAGTAATATCGCCTGTCGATTCAATTGCAGTAATAAGGTATAAAAAACCAAAGGCTATGAGTGCACCAAAATCAACATTAAAGCCGTATTTAAAAGGCAGTGGGATAGCAATTAGGTCAAATTCACCTAATTTAAAATTAGCGATACCTAATACAAACGCAAGTAACCAGCCAAGTATCATTGCAACTACCACAGCCGTTAGCCTCACCCATTGGTTTTTACTTGCATTAAGCAGCACCACTAAAGCAACAACCGAAAAACCAACAATTAAGTTGCTCGTTGAAGCAAATTTTTCAGGCATATTAGTAAGTAGCCATTGCCCGCCACCTATATCAGTCATGCCTACTTTAATTAGGTAAATACCAATAGTAGTGATGACCACACCAGTAACTACTGGCTTAATTATTTTGCCTAATTTACTAATAAAAAAACTAATAAATACTTCAACAAACGCGGCCAAAAAGCACACTGCAAATATAGTGGCAAGGACCTCGTCGTTATTGCCTCCGGTGGCTTTAACGGTAAAGCCTGTTGCTAAAATAGTCCCTAAAAAGGCAAAGCTTGTACCTTGCACACATATTAATCCTGAACCCACAGGGCCAACACGCCGCGCTTGTATAACCGTGCCCACACCAGATACAAATAATGCCATACTAATTAAATAAGGTATTTCAGCAGCTAAACCAAGCACACCACCAATAATAAGCGTGGGTGTAATAATACCTACAAAGCTTGCGAGTACGTGCTGTAGTGCGGCAAAAAATGATTCAGTTAAGCCTGGTTTGTCATCAACTGCATATATAATATCGTCAGACGAGCTTGTATTTATTGACATATAAACCTCTACGTTTTGCAAGTTAGCCACTGTATTTGTCTAAGTGATTAACTCATTGTTATTGCGTTAACCGCTTATTTAAGCTGCCCTTCAACGCCCTCAACATAAAAATCCATACCCAACAACGTTTTGTCGTCTATTGTTTTACCCGCATCAATAATCAGCTCACCTTGCTGATTTTTTATAGGGCCAGTAAATGGATGAAATTCACCTTTGCCAATTTTCTCTGAAATAGCATTTACTTCACTCACTACATCACTTGGAATGTCTTTACTTAGCGGCGCTAAGCGAGTCATCCCTGAGCCTATCCCTTTCCATATATCTTGTGATTGCCATTTATCGTCAAGTACTTGCTGTACGCGCTCTGCATAAAATTCATCCCAGTGATGAACCGCTGCCGTTAAATGTGCTTTTTTACCGTATACGCTCATATCTGAGTGGTAGCCAATAGCGTAAATACCAGCGGCTTGCGCTGCTTGCAGAGGTGCAGGCGAATCAGTATGTTGAGTAATAATATCAACGCCTTGATCTATTAGGCTATCGGCAGCTTCGCGCTCTTTACCCGGATCAAACCAGCTATTAACCCACACTACTTTTACTTTTGCATTAGGCTTTACTGAGCGCAAGCCAAGCGTAAATGCATTTATACCGCGTATTACCTCCGGAATAGGAAACGCAGCAATATAACCAATACTGTCGGTTTTACTCATGTGCCCTGCAATAACACCTGTTAGGTAGCGTCCTTCGTAAATGCGATCAAAGTAAGTGCTTACGTTTTTTGCGCGTTTATAGCCTGTGGCATGCTCAAACTTTACATTAGGAAATCGTTTAGCCACTTTAAGTGTTGGGTTCATGTAGCCAAACGACGTGGTAAATATTAAATCGTGCCCGCTTTTAGCCAGTTGCGTAATAACACGCTCTGCATCCGCTCCTTCTGGTACGCTTTCGACAAAAGTGGTTTCTATTTTGTCGCCAAACTTTTCTTCTAGGTAGTGGCGGCTAGAGTCATGTGTATAAGTCCAACCGGCCTCACCTATGGGGCTTACATATACAAAGCCAACTTTTACGCTATCTTTTGCAATAGCAGATGCGCTTATGCCTAAGCTCAATGCAACCCCGAGTGCTGTTATAAGTTTTTTCATTGTTATTCTCCGTGTTATATTTTTAATATCCTGTTGTAGCAGGTGATTTGCCATATTGATTTTGTAATTAATTTAATGACCCTTGTGCCAAGGCTTACCTAGCCACATGGGTTCGTACATTTTTAACTTTTGTTTATTTTTACTGAGCATAATCAGTACGATAAGCGTTGCACCATAAGGCAACATGGCCAGTAAGTTAGACTCCACAGCCCACCCAAAAGCCTGTGCCACTAAGTGCATAATGCTGGCAAAGCCAAATAAATAAGCGCCAAGCATTACGCGCTCAATACGCCAGCTTGCAAACACCACTAAAGCAAGAGCTATCCAACCTCGCCCTGCCGTCATGTTTTGAGTCCAAAGTGGTGTATAAGCCAACGACAAATATGCGCCCGCAATGCCAGCCAGTGCGCCGCCAAACATAACGGCCAAATAACGTGTACGCATTACAGGTAATCCTAAGTTATTGCCCACACTTGGGTTTTCGCCAATAGCTCGTACTGCAAGCCCTGCTCTGTGGTATTTAAAAAACAAATACGCACCAAGCACTAAACCCCAACTTAAATACACAATGGCGTCTTGCGAAAATAGCGCTTTGCCTAAAACCGGAATATGCTCAAACCCTGCAATTGCTAAAGTAGGTAACGCGTTAATGGTTTTTCCCTCATAGTCGGCCCCTAAAAATGCCGAAAGGCCTGTACCAAAAATAGTCAGCGCCAAACCTGCCGCTACTTGGCTAGCATTTAAATTAAGTGCTACAAAAGCGAAAATAAGTGAGGCCATAACACCAACCAAAGCTGCTACAGTAAAACCAATAAATAGGTTGTCGCATTGGTACATAGTTATAAACCCTGCCACAGCGCCTAAGAGCATCATGCCTTCTTGCCCTAAATTTAAGGTGCCGCTTTTTTCGCATACCATTTCACCCAGCGCCACCAGCAATAAGGGGGTGCCTGTACGAATAGTGGCGTATAAAATATTAGTAATTACATCTAATTCCATGATTTAAGACTCCTGTGCAATATGTATTGGCTGCGCTTTTTGTTGTTTAAATGGCAGCGAAAATCTAAGGCGATAAGTAATAAGCACATCGCACGAGAGTAAATAAAACAGCATTAACCCCTGAAAAATACCGGTTATAGCGTTAGGTAATCCCATGTTAATTTGCGCAAGTTCACCTCCCATATAAATAAGCCCCATTAGTAAGCCCGCAAACGTAATTCCTACTGGGTGGAGTCGCCCTAAAAAAGCAACAATAATGGCGGCATAGCCATAACCGGGTGATATTTGCGGAACCAGCTGCCCAATAGGCCCAGCTACTTCGCCCGCTCCAGCAAGCCCCGCCAAGCCCCCGCTAATAACTAGCACTCCGGCAATTAATAATGCTCGCTTGTAACCCGCCATTTTGGCCGCGGATGCATCAAGCCCAAGTACTTGTATTTGAAAGCCTATAAAGGTTTTACTAATAAAAACCCATGTAGCGCATAGCGCTAATAACGCAAACGCCAGGCCTAAGTGCAATCGAGTACCGTCGAATAAAACAGGCAATAACGTGCTATCGCCAAACAATGCACTTTCAGGAAAGTTATAACCGTGAGGATCTTTGAGTGGCCCATGAACAGCCCACAGCAATACATTTACTGCTATGTAGTTGAGCATTATGGTGACTAAAATTTCATTGGTGTTTAAACGCAGCTTCATAAAAGCAGCAAGCCCCGCCCACAACATGCCACCAGCAATACCAGCGAATAATGTAAGTGGCATTGCAAAAGCACTTGTTGAGTCAACAAAGTTAACGGCTACAGCACTTGCACATACACCACCAATAAGCAGTTGCCCTTCTGCGCCTATATTCCAAACCGATGCTCTATAACAAAGCGCTAAGCCATAGGCGCATAGCAAAATAGGAATGGTCATTACAAGTAGCTCTGTTACACCATACCAATCGGCAACAGGTGCTATAAGCAATGTATACAGGGCATTTAGAGGATCATGCCCTAATAAGGCAAACACCACGTAACCGGTTATTAATGTGAGTAAAATAGCTAAAACAGGAGAGAGATAGCTCCACGCTGGTGAGCGTTCAACACGTGGTTCTAACTTAATCATACGAGTGCCCCTTGTGGTGTGTGTACTTTAGGCTGGTTATTAAAAACATCGCTAAAGTCGCCAGCCATCCACTGCCCTAACTGCACAAGCGGTACGGTATCGGTATTTAAAATAGGAGACAGTTTGCCATCACAAATTGCGCCAATGCGGTCGCAAATTTTATAAAGTTCGTCTAAATCTTCTGAAATAACGAGTACCGCACACCCTTCGTCGCGAAGCTTTAAAATAGCTTCATGTATCGCCACCTGTGCACCTATATCTACACCCCAAGTAGGGTGCGACATAACGAGTAGTTTTGGACTTTGCTCTACCTCGCGACCAATAATAAATTTTTGTAAATTACCACCTGAAAGGCTAGCTGCATGAGTGCGAAAACTTGGCGTTTTAACCTTGTATTTTGTAATGATTTTATTAGCAAGCTCAGTAATTTTTTGTTTTACTAAAAAGCCATTTTTAACCAGCCCATTATCAAAACTAGTAAGCAGTGCATTTTGTGCTAAATCCATAGTGGGCACAGCTCCTCGCCCAAGCCTATCCTCTGGCACACATGCAAGCCCAAGGCGGCGCCTTTTTAGCGGGCACAGTGCATCAACTACGGTATTTTTAAATTTAATGGCGCTACTACTAGCTTGAATTTGCTCCCCCGAAAGCACTTTTAATAACTCTTCTTGTCCATTGCCAGCAACACCCGCAATCCCCACTATTTCGCCTTGCTGTACTGCAAAAGTAATGTTTTTAAGGGGTGTTTCAAATAATGCTTGTGCGGCGGTGGTTAGATTATTAACGGTTAAAAAATCCGCAGTACCCAAAGCTCTGCGAGTTTGGTTACTAATTGGCGTGTTGTCGCCTACCATCAGCCTAGCAATTGACTCACTAGTTTCGTTTTTAGGAATACAATGCCCGCTTACTTTCCCGCCTCTCAAAATGGTCGCACTGTCACATAGCTCAATCACTTCGTGCAGTTTATGGCTGATAAACAGCACAGAGCAGCCTTCTTTTTTAAGTGACTTTAGGGTTTTAAATAATGCATCGACTTCTTGTGGAGTCAGTACTGAAGTGGGTTCGTCTAAAATAAGTAACTGAATATCTAATAATAAGCATCTAACAATTTCTACTCGTTGGCGCTCGCCAGTTGAAAGTGTTGATACCAGTCTATGGGGGTCTAATGGCATACCATAACGTGTTGATGTTTTCGTAATTCGACCCGCAAGCGTGCTGCTATGCCCTGCTAAATCACCTAACGCTAGTTCAATATTTTGGGCGACCGTAAGTGTTTCAAATAACGAAAAATGCTGAAACACCATTCCAATGCCTAAATCACGCGCATCAGCAGGCTCTTTTATATTCATTATACGGCCGTTGAAAAACATGTCCCCTTGGTCAGGTTTAATCACACCATAAAGCATTTTCATTAATGTGCTTTTACCTGCACCGTTTTCACCTAATAAGGCATGCACTTCACCATGCTTAATTTTTAAGGTTACGTCATTATTGGCTATACATCCGGGATACTGCTTTGTCATTCCCTGCATAGTAAGGCGGTATTTATTATTCATTATTAGGGCCTATTTGTACTTAATGAGCAATTTAGCCTACTCAAAACATCAACTGACCAACCGGTCAACAATGGCATGGTAACTGCAATATACTTACCAAGATGAAAAAGTATTTTTCTTACCCGTGCGCAAACAACAAGAAAAAACATACGCCAAGCCTTTATGTATCAGGGCTTTATAAAAATTAAGGGGGTCTGTGTGATTCAATTTTTATTAAATAACACGCCAATTGAAGTACAAGAATGTTCGCCAAGTCTCACCATTTTGGACTGGCTACGCACCAAAAAAGGGAAAGTGGGCACCAAAGAAGGGTGTGCAACTGGCGACTGTGGTGCGTGCACAATTTTAGTGGGTGAAGAGCGTATAAATGCAAACGGGCAAACTAGTTGGCAATACAAAACAATGAACAGCTGTTTATTGTTATTAGGTAATGCGCATGCAAAACATATAGTAACGGTAGAGGCTGTGACTACTGGCTTATACCCAAACTTAACCGATTTACATCCCGTACAACGTGCACTGGTAGAGTGCCATGGTTCGCAATGTGGTTTTTGCACGCCCGGTATAATAATGAGTTTGTTGGCTCTTTATATTAATGAGCCAACGTACCCTGGTAAAAAAGCGGTTATTCATGCACTTGGCGGTAACTTATGCCGTTGTACAGGTTATAGCCCTATATTACTTGCAGCCGAAAAAGCCTATAGCTATGAGCGTAAAGCTGAACCGTACTCAGCAATGGCCGCTCAATTTAAAGCATCACTTAATACGCAATATGATGACGATATTCCATTTTTAAAAAATGGTCCTCGTAAATTTTACTTACCACAAACTGCCCACCAACTTGTTGAGCTAAAAGCGCTTTATCCTTATGCACATTTAGTTGCTGGTGGCACCGACTTTGCCATTGAGCTTAGCCAAAACATGCTCTTACCAGATGTAATTATCTCCCTTAGCCAAGTAAAGGAGTTTTGCACCTTGGCAGATAATAACGGTGAGTTACACATTGGTGCAGCACTACCTTATAGCCAATTTGTTGAGGTATTTTATAACCATTACCCAGAATCAAAAGAGCTATTTGAACGCTTAGGATCAAGCCAAGTACGTAACAGCGGCACGCTTGGTGGCAGCATAGGGAATGCCTCTCCTATTGGCGATCCCGCTCCCCTTTTAATAGCTCTTAATGCATCAATGGATTTATTAAGCAGCGCTGGTACGCGCGCTATTAAAGTTGCCGACTACTTTATTGATTACAAAAAAACGGTTCTTAAAAGCGATGAAGTAATTAGTAAGTTCACCATTCCAAAGCGCCCAGAGTCGCTAAAACTGGCATGTCATAAAATATCAAAACGCTTTGAAGACGATATATCTACCGTTTGTTTGGTGCTTGCTATAGAGCATTCAAAAAACATGATTACTCAAGCCCGCTGCGCTATGGGCGGTATGGCTGCTATTCCTAAGCGCGCACATCATATTGAGCAAAAGCTGATATCTCAATCATTACAAGTAAGTAGTTTTATAGACGCAGCAACGGCTATTAACGATGACTTTACGCCCATGAGCGATGTAAGAAGCAGTGCGCATTACCGCACCACGGTAAGCAAAAACTTATTACAACGCATTGGTATTGAGTTTTGTGAGCCACAAGCACGCAACAATAACAACATTGCCATTACGAGGATCTCACATGCGTCACTTTGAAATGGATAAACTAAAAGCGCAAGGTGGTAGCGTTGGAGAATCTAAATATCACGAAAGCGCTATTAAACAAGTTTGTGGCAGTGCAAATTTTGCCGACGATAATCCTGAGCCTTACGGTTGCCTGCATGCTTACCCAGTGCTCGCCCCTGTTACAAGCGGCTTTATTAAATCAATTGATACAAGTCTCGCACTGGCTGTTAAAGGTGTTAAACGTATTTTATCGGCCGAAGATGTACCGGGTAAATTAGATATTGGCCCGGTATTTCCTGGTGATGTACTGCTGACCGGCCATGAAATTCAATACCACGGGCAACCTGTATTAATTGTCGTTGCCGACACCTATGAAATAGCGCGCCGCGCGGCACGTTTAGTGGTTATAGAGTGCGAGCAAACTACTCCAATACTTGATATTAAAAAAGCCATTAGCAAAGAGCATTGGGTAAGGCCGCCCCATTCACTTAACCGTGGTAACAGCGAAAACGCCATTAATAACGCAACCCACCAGCTTAAAGGCGAAATAAACATAGGCGGGCAAGAACACTTTTATTTAGAAGGCCAAATAGCGCTGGCGCAACCTGATAACGACGGGGGCATTCATGTTCAGTGTTCTACGCAACACCCTACTGAGGTGCAGCACTTAGTTGCTAAAATTTTAAAAAAGCCATTTAGCTTTGTAAACGTAGAAACCCGCCGTATGGGCGGTGCTTTTGGCGGAAAAGAAACCCAAGGCGCACCATGGGCATGCCTTGCAGCTCTTGCGGTTTACCACCTTGGCTGCGCAGTAAAAATGCGCCTAGCCCGTAGCGACGATTTTAAATTAACCGGTAAGCGCCACCCGTTTTATAATCACTATCATGTTGGTTTTGACGAAAATGGTTTAATAGAAGGTGCCGACATTACCGTAAACGGATTTTGTGGCTACTCGCCTGATTTATCAGATGCAATTGTAGACCGCGCCATGTTTCATGTCGATAACGCCTACTACTACCCAGCCGCCACAATTAAGGGTAATCGCTGTAAAGTAAATACCGTAAGCCATACCGCATTTAGAGGATTTGGTGGCCCGCAAGGCATGATTATGGGCGAGCTAATAATGGACGATATAGCCGCCAAATTAGGTAAAGATCCGCTTGAGATCCGAAAACTTAATTTATACAAAAAAGGCCGCGATACCACGCCGTACCATCAAACCGTAGAGCAACATATTTTAATAGATATGATTGCTCAGCTTGAGGAGTCGGGTGACTACTGGGCACGTAAAGAGGCTATTAAAGCATTTAACGTATCGTCACCTATTATAAAAAAAGGCCTTGCAATGACGCCGGTTAAATACGGTATATCGTTTACTGTACAACACTTAAACCAAGCCGGTGCATTAGTGCATGTATATAGCGATGGCTCTATACATTTAAACCACGGCGGCACCGAAATGGGCCAAGGGCTGAATACCAAAATTGCGCAAATTGTAGCCCATGGCTTTGGGGTCGATTTTAACGCGGTAAGTATTAGTGCTACGCGTACCGACAAGGTGCCAAACACTTCACCAACAGCGGCCTCAAGTGGTACCGACTTAAACGGCATGGCGGCGCTAAATGCAGTAAACACAATAAAAGAGCGCTTAATTGATTTTATTACCGAGCACTTTGAAGTAGACAGCCAAAGTATTACATTTAAAGATAACCTCATTACTTTTAGTAAAGGGGAAATTAGCTTTAGCGAACTTGCAAATCTTGCTTACATGAATCGTATATCGCTTTCATCTACCGGTTATTACGCCACACCCAAAATTCATTACGACAGAGCCAAAGGCGAAGGCCGCCCATTTTTTTACTACGCTCACGGCGTAGCACTCAGCGAAGTAGAAGTAGATACGCTTACGGGCGAAAACACGGTAACTCGCGTTGATATACTGCATGATGTAGGCAGCTCAATTAACCCAGCACTTGATATAGGGCAAATTGAAGGCGCCTTTGTGCAAGGTATGGGCTGGCTAACAACCGAAGACTTACAATGGAATGATAAAGGCCAGCTTGCAAGCTTTGGCCCAGCCAACTACAAAATACCAGCCATTGGCGATACCCCTGCCGAATTTAACGTCAATCTTTATAACTCAGCAAATCCAGAAACCACCGTGTTTAGATCAAAAGCCGTAGGCGAGCCGCCATTTATGCTGGCCTTTAGTGTATGGAGCGCCATTCGTAATGCAATAAGCAGTGTGGCTGATTATAAATACACCGCGCCACTGGATACACCCGCAACCCCAGAGCGAGTATTGAGTGCAATTGAGCAAACCGCTAGCTGGTTTAAGGAGCATCAACATGACTAATTTAAATGAGTCGTTTCAGGGTTTTCATACGCAAAATTGGGCGCAGGCTATAAACGAGCACGAACAAAGCGGCACTAACTATGTAATTGCCACGGTACTTGGCACCAATGGCTCAACCCCACGCGGCACAGGCTCTAAAATGGTAATAAGCGGCGAGCATATTTACGACACCCTTGGCGGTGGCCATCTTGAGTACGTAGTAATAGAAAAAGCCCGCGAACTACTTTCCAAAGGCGAAGCCGCCCAAGTAATTGAGCAATTTAACCTAGGTGCAAATTTAGGCCAGTGCTGCGGCGGGGCTGCCACCGTTATGCTTGAATGCATGCAATGCGAGCGCTTTACCTTAGACATTTATGGCGCAGGCCACGTAGCACAGGCGCTTATTGGTATATTGGCACAACTACCTATGCGCATACGCTGGATAGATAGCCGCGCCGATGTATTCCCACAGGCTATTCCAAATAACGTAGTAAAAGTGGTTGATGAAGAACCAACAGAGCAAGTAAAACATGCGCCTAAAGCTAACAATTACTTAATATTAACCCATAACCACCAGCTCGACTTTGCACTCACCCAAGCCATTATTAAACGCGCCGATGCCAATTGGCTTGGTGTAATTGGCTCTGACACTAAAGCCAAACGCTTTAAGCAGCGCCTAGCACATCGCGATTTTACAGCCGATCAAATACAGCAAATGACCTGCCCTGTTGGGCTTAATAACATTTCGGGCAAATTACCAATGGAAGTGGCTATTTCGATTAGTGGACAGCTAATTGGCCTTTATCAGGCTATGCAAACCCAAGAGCCAAAACGCCAAGGCTTGCAATGGCGCACACTAAAAAATGCATTAATTAGCACCACGCAGGAGGAAGTAGACGCATGAGCAGTTTACAAATAAATACGCTAAATGATGCACAAGCAAAACAAGCACTTGAGCATTGCTGCGCGGCCCCTAACTGGGTAGCGGGCATGATAAAAGCAATGCCATTTAAAAGTGCTCAACAGTTGTTTGAATGCGCACAAAGCATATGGGATAGCCTTGGCGAAAGCGACTATTTAGCTGCCTTTGAAGGCCACCCGCAAATAGGCGACTTATCAACCCTTAGCAAAAAATACGCTGCTACCGCACAAAAAGCGGGGCATGAGCAATCGGGTATGAGCAAAGCAAACGAAGCCGTACTTACCAAAATGATTGCCCTCAATAAAGAGTACCTGAACAAGTTTGGCTTTATTTTTATTGTGTGCGCCACCGGTAAAACGGCCGAACAAATGCTCGAACTCATAGAGCAGCGCATACACAACACCCGCAGTACAGAGCTAAATATAGCCGCGGGCGAACAAGCCAAAATAACAAAAATAAGATTGGAGTCACTGCTATGAGCAAAAGCCCTATAACCACCCATATACTTGATACCAGCACCGGAAAACCGGCAGCAAACGTTGCTGTTAAGCTATTTAAACTTACAAATAACGAATGGGTACAACTAACCCAAGGCAAAACCGATTCCGATGGGCGAATTACCGATTGGCTAAATACAGAAGTAGAATTTGCAACCTATAAGCTAGTCTTTGATTTAGATAGTTATTACCAAAACCAACCTACCCCTGCGTTTTACCCAGAGGCACAAATAACGTTTAGATTACAAGATACTAAACATCACCATATTCCGTTGTTGCTTAGCCCGTTTGGCTACTCTACATACAGAGGTAGCTAATAATGAGCACGCAAAACAATAATAACTTAACAGTAGTTTGTGCCGATATACTCGACTTTGTTGACGACCCTGCCATTGCTGGTGAAAACGCCCATCGTTTTTTTGAAAAGGGCGCATTAGTTATCAAACACGGCAAAGTAGTTAAACTTGGCTACGAGCACGACATATTACCTACAATTGATAAATCAGCGCGTGTTATCCGCCACGATGGTAAGCTCGTTATGCCAGGCATGATAGACACCCACATACACTTACCACAAACCGAAATGGTGGGTGCGTACGGCGAGCAACTGCTAAGTTGGCTAACCGAATATGCGTTTCCAACAGAGAAAAAGTTTACCTGTAAGCATTATTCAAAAGAGATCTCTAACCGCTTTTTAGACGAGCTGCTGCGTAATGGCACAACCACTGCCCTTGTATTTGGCACTGTGCATCCGCAATCGGTTGATGCGTTTTTTAAAGAATCACAAAAACGCAATTTACGCATGATTGCCGGTAAAGTAATGATGGACCGAAACTGTCCTGACGACTTATCTGATTGCGCGCAAACAAGTTATGACGAATCTAAAGCCCTCATCGAAAAATGGCACAATGTTGATAGGTTAAGCTACGCAGTTACACCGCGTTTTGCTCCTACATCAACCCCTGAGCAACTTCAAAAATGTACTCAGTTGCTTGAAGAATACCCAGACACCTACCTGCATACACACTTATCTGAAAACAAAGACGAGTGCGAATGGGTAAAAGGGCTATTTCCAGATGCCGAAGATTACTTAGGCGTGTACGAGCAAGCAAAAATGGTACGTAAACGCTCAGTATTTGCCCATAGTATTCATTTATCTGAGCGCGAGCTATGCTGCCTTGCAGATAACAATGCGGCAATATCGCACTGCCCTACCTCAAACCTATTTTTAGGATCAGGACTTTTAAATTTAAAAGCCTGTGAAGAGCACGGCATAAACGTAGGCATGGGTACCGATGTAGGCGCAGGAACAAGCTTTTCTATGCTACAAACAGGTAACGAAGCTTATAAAATTCAGCAATTACAAGGTCAAAAATTTTCAGCATTTAAAGGGCTGTATTTAGCAACTCTCGGCGGTGCCAGAGCACTTGATTTAGAAGGGACAATTGGTAATTTTGAAGCCGGTTGTGAAGCCGATTTTATTGTAATGGATTGTTCAGCAACCCCATTTTTAAAATTTAGAATACAACATGCCAAAACCCTGCATGAAAAACTATTTGCAATGATGATGTTAGGCGACGACCGCTGCGTTGAGCAAACCTACATCATGGGTAAAAGTGTGTATAAGCGCGATGATAACAATCAATTTTCAGACACCCGCTCACCGGTATTAGAAGAGGCTTAACCGTTATGGAAAACTATTTATTTGAGCTTGCTCATTTAGTACTACGTTATTTTCATGTTATTGCTGGTATAGCATGGATTGGCGCTTCATTTTATTTTGCATGGCTTGATAACAACCTACAAACACCACCGCAGTGGAAAATAGATAAAGGCATAAAAGGCGATTTATGGGCCGTGCATGGTGGTGGCTTTTACGAAGTGGCTAAGTATCAAAATGGCCCTGAACAAATGCCGCATACTTTGCACTGGTTTAAGTGGGAAGCCTACACAACGTGGATCACCGGTATATTACTATTTAGCTTACTTTATTATGTTGGCGCCGATGTGTATTTAATTGATAACAGTAAAAGTGAGCTAAGTAAATTTGCCGCTATTGGCGCATCCCTTGGTTTTATTGGCTTAGGCTATGGTGTTTATCGTTTATTGTGTAAAACCCCACTGGTCGAAAACGGCAAAGTGTTTATTGCTGTAGTTATTGGTTTATTAGCTCTGTGGACTTTTGGGGTTGATCAATTATTTAGCGACCGCGCTGTGTATATTCATGTAGGTGCACTTATTGGCACGTGTATGGTGGGTAATGTGTATCACATTATTATGCCAGGCCAACGCTATATGGTAAGTGAAGTAGAAGCTGGTAGAATCCCTGATTCAGCGCCAGGTTTAAAGGCAAAGCTGTGTTCTATTCATAATAACTACGCCACGTTACCTGTGGTATTTATTATGCTTAGCAATCACTTTCCTTACACGTATAGCCACAACTTTGGCTGGCTTATTTTAATTGCGCTGTTTGGTATTGGTATGTGGATACGCCATTACTTTAACTTAAAGCATCAAGGCGTTAATAAGCCCTCAGTACTTGTAAGCGGTATTGCCGCCTTTTTTGCTCTTATGCTCGCCATAGCCCCTTGGCCCAGTACACCAACAAATGCAGGCGAAAGCGCGCCTTTACAAGCAAGTATTACCGACGCACAAGCGTGGGATATAATTAGCAAACACTGTACTGGGTGTCACAGCGAAACACCCACCTCTGAGCTTTTTCAAACCGCGCCGCTAGGCTTTAAACTCGACTCTATTAGTGATGTAAAAAAATCCAGCACGCTTATTCATACCCGCGCGGTTATAACCAAAGATATGCCACTGGCCAATATGACCAAAATGACAGACACAGAGCGCGAAACGCTAGGCGCTTGGCTCTCAGCACTTAAAAAGGAGCAATAAAATGAACGAGCAATTTAAAAACTACCCGCGCGATTTAATTGGTTATGGTCCAGATGTACCCCATGCAAATTGGCCCAATAAAGCACGTATTGCCGTGCAAGTGGTATTAAATTACGAAGAAGGCGGCGAAAATTGTGTATTACATGGTGATGCAGCGGCCGAAACTTTTTTATCAGAAATAGTCAGTGCCCCGCATGTTGAAGACCGCCATATAAGCATGGAGTCTATTTACGAATATGGCTCACGCGCTGGCGTGTGGAGGCTACTGCGTTTATTTAAAAAATACGATATATCGGTCACCATTTTTGCAGTGGCGATGGCCCTTGAGCGCCACCCCGATGTAGCTAAAGCCTTTTTTAAAGCGGGCCACGAGATTGCAAGCCATGGCCTGCGCTGGATTAATTATCAAAATATAGATAAGCAAACCGAACGCGAGCATATGCAACAAGCCATTGAGATCATTCAAACGCTTACCGGTAAAAAGCCCAAAGGCTGGTACACAGGGCGCACAAGCCCTAACACAGCAGCCCTTGTGGTAGAAAATGGCTCGTTTTTATATGATGCCGACGATTACAGCGACGACCTACCTTTTTACAGTATTAAAGAAGGTAAACCACAGTTAATAGTGCCCTACACGCTTGATGTAAACGACATGCGCTTTGCTGCCGTGCAGGGTTTTAATGCCGGGGATCAGTTTTATAATTACTTAAAAGATGCATTCGATACACTATACGAGGAAGGCGACCCACAAGGTGAAAACGCCCCAAAGATGATGTCGATAGGTTTGCATTGCCGCCTAATTGGCAGACCAGGAAGAATAAAAGCATTAGCACGGTTTTTAGAATATGCTCGCTCGCATGATCAGGTTTGGTTTGCCACACGTGAGCAAATAGCCGAGCACTGGCTTAAAACCCATCCGTATAAAAAGTAGTTAGGCAGAATTTAGCTTAGTATTCGCAAAGTAGTTTTAACAAATAAGGGCTGTGCTGCTAAACTTAGCGTACAGCCTGCTTAAAATAACCATTAATTATTTTTATACGCATATTCATTAGTTAAGGCGAGCTTGATTAGAAATTCTTTTACCTTATCTATCCTTGGGTTGTCAGGGTTTACCGCCTTAATAAAGTATTTTCTCTCTAAGTTGCCACATTTATCAGATAACTGAATTAACTTATTCGACTTTAGGTCATTTTTTATCAAGCTCATAGGACAAAGAGCTATTCCACTATTATTAATTGCTGCTGTTCGCATTAAATTAAAATCACCAAAAATAGAACCTTTATCTGAATATGCTAAATCGTGAGACTGTTCTGTATAAATATTAAACCACTTTCTCCATGCTTGTGAATCACTGTCGTGAAGGTATTCATATTTATTTGCTTTTTTAATACTAAATTCACCAATTAACTTTTTATATCCCTCACCACAAACGGGGATTGTTTTACCATAAAATAATAGCTCTTCACCTTCTTCAAGCCCTCTATCACAAAAATCTAATACTAAATCAACAAAGGTTTCTTCATAGCCAACATAATTGATATTGAAATTAATAGCTGGAAAAGCACTTTTTAAATCACTTAAGTGAGGTAATAGGAAGTCCGATGCTAAAGACGGTATTGTTTTAATTGTTATCGTATTATTTTGCCTTACAGTAGAAATTGAATTTCGAATATTCACCATTGACTTATCAAGTGAAGAAGCTAACCACAGTCCTTTTTCGGTTAAAACAAGTGTGTTATTTTTTCTTTTAACTAAGGCAACTTCCAACCAATCTTCTAATTTTTTCACCTGCGCAATAACTGCCGAATGAGTTATACATAACTCCTTTGCAGCCCTTGTATAACTGAGATTTCTAGCCACAGAGTCAAAATAGTAAATAGCAGTAAGTGGTAGTCTCATTTTAGAACCTCAATTTTAAATGTTAGTTTTTCTAACAATGGAAGGATTTTTTCTGACTTGTTAGTAACTTAACAGATGTTTAACCTGAAGGAAATTAAATAGTCACATTAACGGAGTAAGAAAAATGTTTATTAGAGAACTCAAAGATATTGAAAATACTGATTTTTTTGTTCATTGGGGAAATGGAACTAGCCATCGTCTTCTAACTGAAAAAGATGGTATGGGGTTCACAGTTTGCCACACAAAAGTTAATAAAGGATCTGAGTCTGTACTTGAATATAAAAACCATCTAGAAGCATGTTATTGCATTGCTGGACAAGGAGAAATTGAAGACATGAAAGGTAATATTCATAAAATTACTGAAGGTGCAATCTATGTTTTAGATCAACACGACAAACACTTTTTAAGAGCTGATCAAGAGGAGGATCTTATTTTGGTTTCAATATTTAATCCGCCACTTAAAGGCACCGAGAAGCATTCACTATCTGCAGATGGATCATCAAGCTACTAGCTAAATAGCACAGAAGGGGCGGACACCTATGAATTACACTTACAGCGCTTTTGCAATATATCTGCTCGCAATGTTAGGTATAGGCTATTACTTTTACCGTAAAACCAATACCTCCTCAGATTATATTTTAG
This sequence comes from Pseudoalteromonas sp. SR43-3, assembly GCF_014163875.1. Classification (NCBI taxonomy): domain Bacteria; kingdom Pseudomonadati; phylum Pseudomonadota; class Gammaproteobacteria; order Alteromonadales; family Pseudoalteromonadaceae; genus Pseudoalteromonas; species Pseudoalteromonas sp. SR43-3. Next base: position 39,465 of record NZ_JACJEC010000019.1, read on the forward strand.
GATCTCGAAACTTACCGCCCAGTGTTGCAGCTTTAAGCTCTGGAGCTTCAGATTTAAGCGGGTGGGCTTTAATGGGGCTTCCTGGAGCATTATTTGCCAGTGGCCTTTCCGCTGTCTGGATCGTTGTATTTACACTCATGGGTGTCTACCTCAACTGGAAACTCGTAGCGCCTAAGCTACGAGTTGCAACTGAGCAATTAGATAATTCACAAACAATTCCTGAATACCTTAAAAACCGGTTTAAAGCGGACACAAAAACCTTACAGTTAACAGCTTCATTGGTAATGCTATTATTTTTTACATTGTATGTAGCTGCAGGGCTAAGTGGTGGGGCTGTGTTGTTTGAAAAAGTCTTTAATATAAATTATCACTTAGCTTTATTAATTGGTGGGTTTGTTATCGTTTCATATACCTTTATGGGAGGTTACTTAGCAGTATGTTGGACTGATTTTTTTCAAGGGATAATGATGTCACTATCTTTACTCATTACTGCCCTTTGTTTATTTTTTATATTTAACACACCACAAATGAGCCACGAATTATCGCAAGTATTAAGTAAACTAACACTTAAAAATCTAGAGCCAAGTGACGGCTGGCTATTTGGACTAATTTCTTTGAGCGGTTGGTGTATTGGTTATGTAGGCCAGCCCCATGTCCTTGTTAGATTTATGAGTGTTAGGACTTTAAAAGATGTAGCAGTTTCACGAAAGATAGCCATGATATGGTCAGTAGTTACAATGATTTCAGCAGTAGTAGTGGGGGTATTAGGCACAGCCTATTTTGGAAAAGGGCTCAGCAACCCCGAAACTGTATTCATTGCACTAGCCCAAGCCTTTTATCACCCATTTGTTGCTGGAATTATCATTGCGGGTATTTTAGCGGCCATAATGAGTACTATCGATTCGCAGTTACTGATCTGCTCTACAACAATTTCTGAAGATTTATATAAAACATATTTTCGCAAAAATGCTAAAGATAAAGAGGTTATTTTAGTTGCACGCATTGGTCTTTTAATCGTTGCTTTGATAGGTCTCGCCTTGGCTTTTAATAAAGCTGATAGAACCTTATTGAGTATGGTTGCTTTTGCTTGGGGTGGATTTGGCGCTGCGTTCGGTCCTGTTATTATATTTAGCTTATTCTGGCAGTCTATGACATGCCAAGCAGCGATATGGGGCATGGTCATAGGTGCTTTAATATCACTAACTTGGGAGGTATTAGAGGGAGGTATATTCGATATGTTTGGAGTTGTTCCTGGTTTTATCGGAGCTAGTATGATTATCGTTCTTATAACTTTACTTTCTAAGTACCGTGTTAAACACCAACAATATAATTAAGTTTTTACTTTGTAAAAAAAGCCCAGCAATGCTGGGCTTAAGGTCACTTTAGGAGTAGTGAAATTTATTCAAAAAACTATTTCCCCATTGGCAGCAAAACAGATATATAGCGCTGCGCCCAATTAGCAAGCTCCACCCTGTTGCGTGAGTTAGTTTTTTTAAACGCACTGTACAAATGTGTTTTTACAGTGTGGTCGCTAATGTTAAGTTTATCAGCAATTGTATTGTTACTCGCACCCTGTGCAATTAAATGAATAACGGTCTTTTCCCGCTTTGTTAAATGCTCGTAATAGTCCTGCTTTAATTCAATGTCGCCGTGTAGATTATTAAATGACGTTGCCACGGCTAAAATGTCGTTAAAAGCTTTTGAAATTACTTTACGCGTAAACCAAAGCTCGCCAGTATCAACACGAATTAACCCTTTAAAAATATCTTCTGGCGCATCTGATTTATAAAAAACACCATTAAAATGGTTAAGTAATAAGTTTTGCTCGCACACATCTTCTTTATCAACATTAAAGATAACAACGCTATAGTGTTTAGCTAAACAAATAAGGTCTGCGGGAATGAGATCTTGCCATTTACTTTTAGCACCATCTATTAAAAATAAATCATAATTTGCACGCAACTCTATTTTAGGCAAAACATCATCCATTTTAATATCACCAAACAGGGCTTGTAGTGTCCTTAAAATAGTGGCGTAGTTATGTAAATGAAAAGAGGATTGAAATGTTGTTTTTACGAATACCGAGTTTTTATGGGGCATAAATTTCGTCCTTGAAACATTTACACTACATTACCTAAATCAAATACAACTTACAATGAGATTTTGGTATTAAAATAAAGTTATTGTTTTTCATCCTAAAACAGATAAAAACCTATTAAATCAATACATAACCTACATTGCCTTTGTTTCAAAATTGCTTTTGTAAGATAAATAATAGATCAGATTAGTAGTTTAGTAATTCTTAAAACCTTAAATATACATTGTCGTAAACTAAGCTTTAGGGGTAATTATTCTATTGTTTCTTTTAATTTATTTAACGCATCAACCGAAAAACCTCGATCATAAAAGTATAAAATTTCGCCGCTGCTATTTATAAGTACCACACGAGAGTTATTTGGGCTTTGATTACCTGTAAACTTTTGAACTGTCTCGCCATCTTTATAAATAGTGATTACCCCACCCCATAATTCTTTAGGGATGCCTTTGCGCATACCGCTATCTATAAATGTGCTAAACATACGTGGTGCCATGCCGGCAATGGTTGGTAGTTCGTAGGTAGGAAGCGTAACACCTGCCATATCTAAACCAATTAACCAACGGTCTATATCAAACTGGCTGTCTTGCTTGTACCCAATAAGCAGTAGTGTTTTATCTGCTTTAAAATCACTAGGTATAGTCACCATAGTTTGCTCTAAGCTTTCGCCACTAATGCTTGGGAACTGCTTACCTGTTAATTGCTGGTTTGGGTACTGTGTTGTACATGCGCTAAGTAGTAAAAGTGCAAAAGCACTTAATGTTAATTTGATCATAATAAACCTAATATTTATAAATTTCATACCGATACGTTTAGTATGGCAGCTGAGATCTAAAAATGCTGATTAGTTATATAATTTTTAAATTTAGACGCAGTCATGGGCTTACCGTATTTCCAGCCTTGTCCGTAATGCACACCCGCTGTTTTTAAAATGGCTTCTTGCTCAGTGGTTTCAATTCCTTCTGCTACACAGGTATAATTAAACTTATGCACAAGTTCCATAATATTTGGGATCATAGAGGCTTTTAAGCCCTCAGTTGCTATATCTTGAACAAACGTACGGTCAATTTTAAGTTGATGAAAGCTCAAATTTTGTAAATTTCTTAAATTCGAATAACCCGTACCAAAGTCATCTAATGATAAATTAAATCCCGATTCAACCAATGTTCTAAAATGAGCATGCGCGATGCTTGTATCAAGGTATTCGTCTTCAGTTATCTCTAAACAAATAATAAAGCGTGAATTGGTAAGCTCTGTAATTTGTGGCAACAACGACACGTTACCCAGCTCTACATCACACGGAAATATATTAAGCGACACTTTGAAGCCTTCAGGCAATACCTCTATAGAGGTTAGCTCTTTGATTGTTGTGGCAATCATGGCCTCAGTAAAAATCCAGGTTAAATTGTTTTTTCTAATAACCGGAATAAACTCATCTGGAAATAAAACACCGTACTTATCTTCAAAACGTGCAAGTACCTCGCAACCAATCAGCTTGCCACTTTGCAAACAAATAATAGGCTGGTAAGTCCAATAAAATGATCCCTTTTTGAGTCCTTTACGAATACGCTGATTAATAGAGCGACGTGCAGCAATTCTTGCATCAACTATTAACGCACTCGATATTCCCGCTAAACAGGTTAAAATTAACGAAATTATTAGTAATAAGTGGTTATTAGAAAAAAACAGACTCCAAGGTAAGTGCACTACCACACAATATTGGCTACTTGCAGAACTGCAAACTAAATTAGTTTCGTAAGGAAAGAAAACATTGTTTTTTACTTGAAGGTAGAGATCCTCTTTACCTGCTAAATGATGCAAAGTATTTGGTGTTTTATAAACAACTTCCCAATCTGGCACAGTAATGCCAATGTTGGTAAAGGGAGTACTCTGCATAATTAAATTATAGTCCCCTTGTCTGACTATAATTACCTCCATAGGGCGCTCACTAAATAATAATAGATAAAGCTCTGGCTCAAAACGAACCCTCACCTGTTCATCATCTCGAATAAAGTCAGGCTGTTTGTCGTTAATTGGTTTACTTAATAAGCCTGCACCCGTAGTACAAACTAGCTGATTATCTTTAAAAAAACCTATATCAATTACATATTTTGCGTCAAATAAAGCTCGGCGCATCTCAAGAAGAGTTGTGTTGTCACACTGTTTAAACGCAAGCTTATTTAATGGGGTAAGTATTCGACGCCGCTCTGCAATTGCACCTTCTACATGAGTGAGAATATACTCAGCATCTGACTTTGTTTGTGCTGTTAATTGCTGCGCTGCAAAATTGAGTAAAATAATACAGCCAGTTATAAAAACTAACACTCCGGTTAAAACGGCTATAATAGATTTTTGTTGGTACTTTTTCATAGCATCTCGAAGTTGTTAATTTATATCACTAATTTTATTAGATGATTGCATAAGTCGCATTAAATTCACACAGATAGATTTAACAATTATTGAGTGAGTTTTGAACCAATTGCGCTATTTTAAAGCCTATTGCCAAATGTTGGATATCATCAAAATGAATCCCATCACCATCTGTTATGTTAATGAACGAGTTGAAATCAATAAAAGCGCACTTATTATTAGCTGCAACGCTTTTAAATGCACTAGAGAGCTTTGTTACTTTTGTATCAGCCTCTTCATAAATACGTGAATACTGCTCGGTAATTCTTATTTTAGGTGGGCTAGCAATAATAATCTTAGGAGATTTTAAAGTACTACCCTGCTGATAATAAATGTGTATTGAGTTAATTAAATCATTCAAGCCATCTGCTATTAAACTAGGTGTTAAATTAAAACGCTTTTTAAGATCGTTTGTACCAAGAGCTATAATAATAAAGTCGAGATCATGCTTATCCAAATAAGGCTTTAAATAGCTAACACCATTAAGCACACCGTCAAACGGGGGATTATGCACTAACGTGCGATTAGGTTGCCCTGCCTCTATTACGTTAAAGCCCCACCCTAAGTTTTTATTTAAAAGTGATGTCCAACGGGTATTTTCATCAAAACGTTTACCCGTTACAGGGTTTAAGCCCCATGTATTTGAATCCCCAAAGCAGAGAATATTTTTTATTATTTGAGTCATTAAAATGGATTGAGCGTATAGCCTTGTTGTTGAAGTTGTGCGTGAGCGGTCATGGCCGAAAGCGACATTTTTACACCCTCAATTAAAAGCGCTGGCGTTACTTTAAAGTGAGTAGCAGATTGCCCGCAAACATACACTTTAGTGTTGTTTGCTAGTAGCTGCTCAATTAACGCTCGGTTTTTATTGTCGGCGTTAAAGCGTTTTTTATATTCGCTATTAGCTAACACATCAACACTTGCGCTGCCGTGCACAACTAATGCAAGTTGTATGTTTTCAGGCTTTACGCCATGCGCCACATGCATGTTAATAAAACGCGCTAGCGAATTTATTGAATTATTTTGCGCGCCTTTTTCAGCGCCATCAGCAACATCAAATGCTATTTTAAATACCGTAGCGTCATTAATTTCATCATGCTCGGGTACATTGTAATAATTACCATATCCCTTAATTTGTTGCTCATTAGCATTAATAAACGGGCTAAAAAGCAGCACTAACCCTAGTAAATATTTCATAAAACAATCCTGTGTTTTTTAAGATTATTACTAAACTACCAGAGACAACCAAAAAAGGCTGCAATTTAAGCAACCTTTTGGGTACTTTTATGGCTGTGGTTAATAAACTGCATACCTAAATAACTAAACGTATTTTTAAACTGCTCTACAAAACAGGCGGGGGCTTCACTTGATGACGCATTAGAAAGCACTGAAAAATGCTTACTGCGTAAATTACGAAGCTTAGGTTTTAATACTTCATCGTCCATATAATCGGTTATTCTATCGATAAATAATTTCATTTGTACCGTGGTGCTGTACCAATAAACAGGCGACGCGAACACCCAATGTTCATATTTTAAAAGTGCTTCAAACACAGCGTAAAAATCATCATTTTTATAGTTTTTGTTATAGCAGTACGGCGCAATTTTATAATCATCTAAGCATATTACACGCACATTATTTTGCTCTGCAAATCCATTAACGTGCGCCTGTGTATTACCATTTCTGCGTGCGCTTGAATAAATAATAACAGTGCTACGCTCAAGTTTTTGTTGCATTTAGTTAGCTCCTTTTTTAATGTTGCAAGAAGCTTAAAACCTCAAGTTATATTGAGGTCAATCGGAAATTAAAAATAATGCCAATAGATCAAAAAAAACTAACTGAGGCCAACTTAACCGTGGGTTATGTAGCAAAGCGTAGCGGCGTAAAAGTATCAACCCTACATTTTTACGAAACAAAAGGACTAATACGTAGCTGGCGAAATGGCGGCAATCAACGCCGCTATAAAAAAGATGTACTGCGCCGCATAGCGGTAATAAAAGCCGCACAAGCAATGGGAATAACCCTTGATGAAATTAAACAAACACTGGCCACATTACCTGATCAGCGCACACCCACGCAAAAAGACTGGGCAGCCCTTTCAAAGCAATGGCAAGCACAGCTGGACGAGCGGATAGTGTATATGCATCGTATGCGAGACAAGGTAGACAGCTGCATAGGATGTGGCTGTTTATCACTGAAAAGCTGCCCTATTTATAATAAAGACGACCATTTAGGCAAAACACAAAACGGTGCAGTATTTTTAAATTCAAAGGTTGAAAGTATTTTTCAAGAATGACCTTTGTTATATATTTAAAATAAAAACTAATTAGCCATAACTTAGTATTATCAATTTTATATATACCAATATACTTACCTCATGAGCAAAACATAGCTTTTCTAGCACAGAATTCTTATTTGCTTTAACTGTTAAATGAGGAAGAGCCATGGCTGCTTGTTTTATTTTTAATCACAAAGTAATCAATTGAAACCTTTAACGGTTTTGATATGGGGATTTTAGTAGTTGTGCACTTAAAGTATGATTACTAAAGATTCATTACCCACTCTCCTTAGGAAATGAGTAAAGTTTACGTCTGCATGTACATGCAGGTCGAAACGTAAAAAAGTATATTCAATACGGATAGTAGCATTGCTAACTGGTTAATTTTTAAGTATTCTTGTGCGCTTAAAAAGGAAGCAATATTCAAGGAACAAACTGTTGGAACCAACTAATCCCACCCCTGACAACAATACAAAACCACCTGTAGTTACTCAGAAACTCACTCAAGCCCTTAAAACGGTCGATCATAAAGAGCTCAAAAGTACTGGTTTTTGGTTAAATCAATTTTTTATGGTTATTTCTACCGTATTTGGTGTTTATTTGGCTGCTCAAAGCGGTTTAGAACAAGCGCTTAAGTTCGATTCATTTAGCAAAATGGAAGATAACTACTATTTGCGTATATCGCTCTATGACGAAGTTAATGATAACGCAAATACGGTAGCTAAGTATGCAGAACGCTTAGCGAAGAGCCCGCCAAAATCAGAAATGGAATTTTTTAAACCCACACTTGAGCAGTACATATGGAAAACCATGCAGTTTTCGCCTACTACGCTTGAAACACCAAGTGAATTTTTGACTAAAATACGTCGGTTTTATTCTCGAGCTGATTTTATCATTAATGCCGCAATAGAAAGAAAAATGTCAGCTAAGCAGGCTTCTATCGAATTAGCAAAAATAACAGACTCAATTAAAACTCAAACGCTACCCGCACTAAAAAATAGCGCTAAACAATTAAAAATGGAATTACAGCAGAATGACATTTCTGTTGGTTCGTTAAAGGAGCTAGAAAATGCCAACTAAGAGCTGCCCACATTGTAAAGACCATCCATTAGAAGTAACCAATTATCAAGGCGAAGAAATAGATATTTGCCGTGAATGTGGTGGCTTATGGTTCGAAAAAAATGAAGTAAATCGGATGATTTCCGAAATAAATGAAGGCCCTGAAGGTGATAAATTTGAAACTCACTTTGGTGAAGCATTAGGAATTTCTGAGCTTGACTGCCCTGATTGTAAAAAAAGCTTGGAACGTTTTCACTTACTTGAAGCTTTTCATACCGAAATAGATGTTTGTAGACACTGCGATGGCACATGGATTGATAAAGATGAGCTTGAAAGTGTTGAAAATAGCCCTGAAATAAAAGCGAGTTTAGGCGAGCTAAATCAAAAAGTAAGTTGGAAAACTTACTTGTTCCAATTTTTAACGCAAATGCCTGTTGAATATAATATTAAGCCACAAAAGACCCCCTGGGTAACTCGTGGTCTTATTGTCTTAAACACACTGATTTTTGCACTTTACTTTTTAAACCCGAGCTCATTTAGCTACGTCATTGATAACTTTGCCATGACACCTGCAGATTTAAGTAAAGGTAATGAGCTATGGACTGTATTAACTTGCGTATTTTTACATGGTTCCATAATGCATCTAGTTGGCAATATGTACTTTTTATATATCGTTGGCGATAACTTAGAAGATGTTTTAGGACACAAGCGCTTTTTGTTGTGGTACTTGGCCTGTGGTCTACTCGCATCATTTGCTAGCTACATTGTAAACCCTATGTCGAATATTCCAGGCGTGGGTGCCAGTGGTGCGATAGCCGGTTTATTTGGCATGTATCTGATGTGGTTTAGGCACGCAAGCCTCACTTTTATGTTTGTAATTTATCAGAAGAAACTTTCTGCGGTATGGTTTTTTGCTATTTGGTTAGGATTTAACATTTTTGGTGCAGTAACAGGCCCTGATGGCATTGATTATGGTGCACATATTGGTGGCTTTATAGCTGGACTAATTATTGGTTATATTTTGAAAAGTAAAATATTAGAGCAAAACCCTATAATTCGTTTACTAAACCAAAAAGAAGCACAGTTAAAACGTTAATCATCATATTAAAGCCACTAATAAGTGAACATTAGTGGCTTTATCAGACTTCTCACTAATTTCTATAACTTATACCAATCCGCAATAATACTTAATCATTTTGCGGGGCTAAACGTGTCGCTACCTGCGTTAAAAAATTCTCATTTAGAACAACTAAATAGCGAATTTTTTGCCTAGCTATCAACACGTTTCTCCGCCCTCGAAATAAACCACTTAATTAAGCGAATTGGTATTACAACGCGTATAAACTGTATAAAATTGACCCGTATTTTTTATCGGTATATCGTACGTTGTAGCCTCTTCACTAAGTTCGCATTCAAAGTTATTTAATATATCAGACAGCAGTGCTTGCTCTTCGGTGAACGGTATTGTGGTATACCACAAGATTGAATCTTCATCTTTTTTGTTTCCAATATAAATACTCTGTAGCAAAGAGCTATTAAAAAACATGTTTGAAGGCTTTGAACTACGTATTGTTTTATTATCGAAATAAAAGTAACCATTGTTATCACTTATGGCTTCATCAATATAAGTATCACCGTAAATCAGCTCTCTTGTTACTTTAACGCCCTGTTGGGGCTCACCATTATTTAATAATCTGCCTTTTACAGGCAACGACAACGTAACGTTTTGTTTATTAAAAAACCCAAACATGTCTGCACATCCTTGCAATGGTATTAATAAAAATAAAATAAGCGTTAAGGTCACGCCAGCCGATCTTGTATTAGTCATAAAAAGTCCTTTTCCTATTTATACTTTAACCTAACAATAAATCTGGAAAATAAATAGCGATAATACTGCATCCCGCATTGATTAAAATACATAACCACAACACCACTATAAAACGCCGCTTTTGTGATTTATGGCGAAGTAATTGTTGAGCAAGTAATGCCCCCGGCCACCCTCCAAATAATGCGAGTAGTTGCAGTGTGCGCTCTGGCGTGCGGTTTACTTTTTGATGTGAAGAACGCTTAGCTTGTCGCTTATCCCACGCGTACATTAAAAAAGTGATAGCACTTAATACACTTATATAACCAGGTACATATATTGGTATATAAACAGGTAAGTATTGCAGTAGGTAAGCCTGCCAAATGGCGGCTAAATAAAGTAATGAGAATGTGATTAATATTTTCTTTATCAATTAATTATCGCCTATACTTGGCATTGGTATTACAAAAACAAGAGCCAAATTATGACATATTTTAAAGCGATATTCTTAGTCTTATGCTTATTAACATTTAGTAGCTATGCATCCGATACATCCACCAACCTTGATAAAGAACTTGCCGTATTTAAGCCCTATTTAGGAACTTGGCAGGCTGACTTTAAAGTACCTGAAGGTGCTAAAAAAATACAAGATGTTGGCCGTTGGGAGCGTGCTTTAAACGGTAAAGCGATACATACCAAGCACTCTATTAATGAAGGTGAGTATGGCGGCGAGTCGATGATTTTTTACGACAGTAAAAAAGAGTCTTTGGTATTTTACTATTTCACAACAGCAGGGTTTTATACAAAAGGGACTATGAAAGTCCTCAGCCCCACTCAATTTGTAGCTTATGAAGATGTAACTGGTAGCCAAGATGGTATTACAAAGGTTAAATCGATGAGTGAACTAAAAGACGATAAATTTATTGTATCGACCTCTTATTTAAAAAAGGGTGAGTGGACAAAGCCCGAACAACGTATTTATACACGCAGTACAAAAACGGTTAAGTTTAAATAGCTGTGATTTAAAAGTACAAAAAAGGCAGCCTAGGCTGCCTTTTGTCATTTATAAAACCGTATTTATTTTACGTATTTTTTAAATGCAGCGTCTACTGGTGTATCAGCAAGGTGATTAGTGTAGTTGCTCATTACTTTTTGAGACAAGCCTACAATAATTTCAAGTAGCTGTTGCTTAGCGTAACCTGCGGCAAAGAATTTTTCGATTTGCTCATCGCTGATCACGCCACGTTCACGTGTCATTGCGAGTGTAGTTTCACGAAGAGTTTCTAGCTTAGAGTTTTCAAGTGGTGTTTTGTTAACAAGTGCGTCAACAATACCTTGATCAACCTTCATTGCCGCTGCAATACCACTGTGAGCAGGTACACAGTAATGACAGTCGTGCTCTACGTTAATTGATTGCCATACTACTGTTAGCTCTTCTGCGTTGAATGATGTTTTTTGAAACAACTCATGCAGTACTTGGTAACCTTTAAGTAATGTTGGTGCTTCAGCCATTACTGCATGTAAGTTAGGAAGCATACCAAATGCTGCTACTGAATCAGCTAGTAACGGTTTTGCTTCTTCTGGTGCGTTTTCTTGAGTGTATAAAGTAAATTCGGCCATGGTTAGCTCCTAATAATTAATAGTTTTAAGTAACTTCGAGACACATAGTATTTGATTTTGAGCGACTGTTCAAGTTAAAATTGAGCAAATGTTCAAATTGATTGAGAATGATATGGCTAATAAGGTTAAATTTGAACGCGAGAATGTAGTTCGCGTTGCTAGTCAGCTATTTTGGCAAAAAGGTTTTCATGCAACCTCAACGCGTGACTTACAAGAAGCCGTTAATATGCGCCCAGGTAGTATTTACTCTGCGTTTGGCTCTAAAGAAGGCCTATACTGCGAATCGCTGAAAGATTACACCGTACAAATGAAAACCCAAATAGAAGGGTTTTTATCAAGTGCCGATACAGTACTTGGTGGATTACGTGCGTTTGTTGAAAACGTGGTAATTAAAACAAAAGATTGCAGTCCAAGCGCTATTTGTATGCTAGTTAAAGCAAACAGCGAGTTTGCAGAAAAAGATTCAAACCTGTATGAGCTAAGCTTAGATTTAACGGCTCAATTTGAAGCTTATTTAACGCAATTATTTAACCAAGCAATAAACAAAGGTGAGTTAAGTAACACGTTGACCGCTGTTGAATATGCGCGCTTTTTTCAAGTGCAATTTACAGGTTTACGCGGTTATTTTAATCGTCCTAATGTAGAGCAATTTGCTGAGCCAATGATCAACCAAATGTTTATGTTGATTAAAAAGTTATAAATAGCAGTTATCGAGCATTCCCAACAAGTTACATTTATTCTACTAAATAAAAATGGCCAGTATTAACTGGCCATTTTTTTTGTGCTTAAAACTTAATTTGTAAGTTACGTTTTAAGCTTATTAAGTTCATTATCTTGCTGGGCAACGAGTGCATTAAGCGCTTCGCTGCTATCCCCTGCTTGTGTAGATAAGTCAGCAAGTTGCGATGCGGCATCAGATATAAGCGTTAAATTACGGTTTATTTCTTCAGTTACTAAACTTTGCTCTTCAGCAGCAGTTGCAATATGTGTAATTTGATTGGTTATTTCATCAACTTTAACAACAACACTGTGCAGAGCATCAAAAGCTACTGATGTTTCATCAACGGCATTTTGTGCACGTACTACGCCTTTTTCAATAACGGTAGATGCGTTACCTACTTCAGATAATAAACTATCAATTAGCTGGCTTATGTCGTCTGTTGATGAACGCGTTTTAGAAGCAAGTGCACGTACTTCATCGGCAACAACGGCAAAGCCGCGTCCATGTTCACCAGCGCGCGCAGCTTCAATAGCAGCGTTAAGTGCAAGTAAATTTGTTTGTTCTGAAATAGTACGAATTACATCTAATATTTGCGTAATGTCTTTACTACGCGAAGCAACTTTTTCAACGGCTTGGTTAGCTTCTTTAATTTCTTCAGACATCGTTTTAACTTGCGTCATCGCTGATGACAAGCTCGACTCACTGCTTACTACCAAGCTATTTATTTCATCGGCTTGTTGGGCTGATTGCTCTGATGCTCTGGCGACTTCAAGTGCTGTTGCGCTCATTTCGTTCATAGCCGTTACCACACTTTCAATTTCTTGAAATTGAGATTGCACATTATGCTTTGTATCAATAGCTATGTGTTGTGCTATTTCGCCTTGCTGCTTGGTTTGATCAGACACCGTTTTAAGCTCAGAAATTAAATCACGTAGCTTTGCTAAAAATCGATTAAACCCACCAGCTAATGCAATAAGCTCTGCGTGACTATCAACATGCAATGTATGTGTTAAATCACCTTCAGAACTTGCGAGGTTATCAACCCGCTGTTGAATTTGTTGTAGCGGCGCTATTACACCTGCTATTACTAATTTCATAATAACAAAAGCAACCACAGCAATTACTAAGCCTGTTATTAAAATAATAAATCTGAGTGATGTTGCTGTCTCTTGCATGTTTTTTTCTAGCGCTTCAGGCCCTGCAAGTGCTAGTTCTGTAGGTACTTCTATGATTAATGACCACTGAGTGTTAGCTAGTTTTATATTAATTGGGTAGTTAACTAAATACTCGCTAGGCGTTTTAAAGAGACCATGTTGGCCTTTAAATTTAACCAGCTCACTGTAAGTGTTGCTACTAACCGCTTCTTTAAATGGGCGGCCTAATTTAGATTTATAGTGACTGCTGCCTACAATTAAACCTATATCACTTAAAAGTGTTACTTTTGCTTGGCCGTTGTAAAGCTCGCTCGACAGCTTTTCGGTTAAGCCCTGAAAAGTTGGGAGCGTTAAATCAACGCCAGCTAAACCAATAAACTGACCTGACTTTAAAATAGGCACAGTTAACGAAGTTAGCATTACTGAGTCGCCCGATGGGATTTCGTATAAATACGGTTCCATAATACAAGGCTTAAGCGTGTCTTTTGCACACAAATACCAATGCGCTTCACGAATACCAAATTCATTTAAAGAGGTAATATATTTATCGGCAGCATTAGCTACTTTTTGCTGTTCAATTACGCCGTTTTGGTCGCGAGTAATATACACCTCTAAGGTGCCATTACCATTAACCGAATGTTTGTAACCTTGTTTAAAGCTCGAATCTTGCCCATCAAAAGCATTAGGCTCAAATTGCGAATATATAGAAGAAAGCAGAGTATTTTGCTCTAACATCGAGCGGTTAATACTTACTACTGTATCGCGGCTCAGGGTTTCGCTTTTGGCTGCGTCACCTAATAAAGCCGCTAATGAATAAGGAATGCGGTAAGCTTCATTAATAAAGCCTGCAATTTTTTCTCCGTATCCAGCTGCATGAGCATTAAGCTTTTCTTCTACTTCTACAGTAATGTACTCTTCAGATTTAGTCGCTAACTGCTTATTACTTGATGATAACTGCCACCACAAAACGCCTGATAACACTAGTACAGTTATAAATATACTACCGACACTAAGCCAGAGTAACTTTTTTGCTAACGATATTTCTCGCATTCATTACACCCTTTAAATTAAAACTACTGATACAGTTTAGTAGATCTAACCAACGAAGCTATGAATATCGTTAAACAAATTGAATTTAATACAATACGTTGGGTTTTTTAAAGTTTAGCTAACCGTGCTGTTGTAATTGCGGCTAAAACTAATAAACACACACTTACCCATAAACACGCACTAAGCCCATATACTTGAAAAACCCAACCAGAAAGCACCGTACCAAGCAAACGCCCCATCGCATTAGCCATATAGTAAAAACCAACGTCGAGCGACACCCCGTCATTTTTAGCAAAACTTACTATTAAGTAACTGTGCAGTGATGAATTTACGGCAAATACACCACCAAAAATAAGTAAGCCAATTACAAGCGTAAAATGTACCGCTATATCCAATTGCATCAACAACGCCAAAATGCCAGTTACACCACTTAATAAAGCAACCCACCAGTATGCTTTTTTGACTGAGTGTGAATTTGAATCGCTTTGCCCAGTTATTCGCGGTGCTTGCGATTGCACCAGCCCATAAGCAATAACCCACAAAGCCATAAAGCCGCTTACCCACCAGTGATCCCAGTTGAACTGAGCGGCTAAGTAAACCGGCAATGCAACCACAAACCATACATCGCGCGCCGCAAACAAACATAAACGCGCAGCACTAAGTAAGTTGATTGCACGAGATTTAGAAAATAATTCTTTAAACTTAGGTTTGTTTTTAGCTTTACCAATATCGCCTTTTAAAAAAATTAAACTAATAACCCACGCAACACTAAGTAATGCAATTAGGCTTATTAGTGCACCTACAAAACCAAATACAGTTAGTAATAAGCCGCCTAAAAAAAAGCCCACCCCTTTTAAAGCATTTTTAGAGCCCGTAAGTATGGCAATCCATTTATATAATTGGCTTTGCCCTGCATCGTCTTGTGGTACTAAATACTTAATGGCGCTCTTTGCACTCATTTTATTTAAGTCTTTTGCTATCCCACTCAGTGCTTGCGCTGCCATAACATAGGCAACGGTTAGCCAATCCCCTGGCACGCAAAGCATGGCTAAAGCGACAAGTTGTAGCCCAAGCCCTACATTCATGGTTTTGTTCAACCCTAAATGCGCGCCAAGCCAACCACCTACTAAATTGGTGATCACCCCAAATATTTCATAAAACAAAAACAACATGGCTATCGCAAATGCACCATAACCCAACTGATGAAAATACAGCACCACCAACATGCGTAGCGCACCATCAGTTAAAGTAAATGCCCAATAGTTACCAGTAATTATTAAATATTGTTTTATAGAGCTCGGTAAGTTAGCCAACTGCGCAAACATAGCGTTAAACCTTTTTAAACGAGATTAAACCAAATCACTTTGTGCAACTTTAAGCATTAGCTCAGCAGTACGGTTTGCATAACCCCATTCGTTATCGTACCAAGCGTATAGTTTAAGTTGAGTGTTGTTAATTACCATGGTTGAAAGCGCATCAATAGTGCAGCTGCGCGGATCTGTTTTGTAATCTATAGATACAAGCGGTCTTTCTTCGTAGCCTAAAATACCTTGTAACTCGTTATTTGCAGCGTCTTTAAACCACGTGTTTACTTCGTCTTGTGTAACACCTCGCTCGAGCTCAAAAACACAATCGGTAATTGATGCGTTAGTAAGAGGTACACGCACGGCGTGGCCGTTTAATTTACCTTTTAGCTCAGGGAAAATATGCGTAATAGCCGTTGCACTACCGGTTGTAGTAGGTATTAAACTTGTACCGCACGAACGCGCACGGCGTAAATCTTTATGAGGGGCATCAATAATCGTTTGAGTATTAGTAATGTCGTGAATAGTAGTCATTGAGCCGTGATTAATGCCTACTTTTTCTTGCAAAACCTTTACTATTGGCGCTAAACAGTTAGTAGTACACGAGGCGGCTGTAACAATTTTATGCTCACTTGGATTATAAAGATCATCGTTTACACCCATTACTACATTTAAAATACCGTCTTCTTTTACAGGTGCGGTTACCACAACACGCTTAACACCTTGTGCTAAATATTGATTTAACAGCTCTGTGGTTTTCATTTTACCGCTGGCCTCTATTACCACATCGCAATCTGACCAATCAGTTTCGTTTATGGTTTTGTTGTTGGTAACTGCAATCGTGTGCTTACCCACGCTAAAGCTATTATCATCACTAGAAACCAGTCGTGCTAAGCGCCCATGTACTGAGTCAAACTCAATTAAATGTGCGTGGGTTTTAGCATCGCCCGCTACATCATTTACTTTAATAAACTCTATTTCTGGCCAATCAACTGCTGCACGCAGAGTTAAACGCCCCATACGGCCAAAACCGTTAATACCTACTTTAATAGTCATAATTAAATACCTTTAATAAGTTAATTTATTAGTTAGTTACAGCAGCTAGTAATACGTTCAGGGCGATTACCCATAGCGTTTAAGCGCGTTAAATCATTTTCATAAAATGAAGGGTTAGCAGTAAGCGTTTGCGTTAATACATTTTTAGCCCACTCTGGCAGGGCTTTATTAATACTGTAATAAACCCATTGATTTTGTTTACGGTCGCTCAATAATCTGCATTGTCTTAACTGTGCTAAATGGCGAGACACTTTAGGTTGGCTTAGCTCAAGTGCAGCAACCAGTTCGCATACACATAGCTCTTCTTGGTCGCTAATAAGCAACATTGCTTTTAAACGCGTATCGTCCGCTAGGCATTTATAAAATTGAAGTGGGTTGAATTGTTCCATACTGTCCTCACTGTGCTTATGCATACACAATAAAACAAAATAACAATATATGGAATAGTGAATATACGATTTATCGTATATTTAATTTTTATGCCTTAAACGCAAAAAAGCACACAACGACTAATTCTCGTTGTGTGCTTTTATAACTTTTCTTTATTTAGTTATTAAATAACTGAAAGCTCTACTTCAATATTGCCACGTGTTGCGTTTGAATATGGGCATACTTGGTGTGCTTTATCTACAAGCGTTTGCGCTGCTGTTTTATCCATATCACCTAGTGACACAACAAGTTTTACTGCAATACCAAAACCGCCTTCAATAGCACCAATAGACACTTGTGAATTAATATGTGTGTCGCTTGGTAAATCTATTTTTTCACTACCTGCTACAAATTTAAGTGCACCAATAAAACATGCTGCATAACCTGCGGCAAATAATTGCTCTGGGTTAGTGCCTTGTCCGTCGTCTCCGCCTAAACCTTTAGGTGTTGATAAATTTACATCTAAACGACCATCATCAGATTTAGCTACGCCTTCACGGCCGCCAGTTGCAGTTGCTTTTGCAGTGTAAGCTACGTTTTGTAATACATTCATAATGAACTCCAAAGTTTAGTAATCAATTTAGTTTGTGTGCAAAATAATAGAACAAGTAATTAGAGATTGCAAATACTTTGCATGCAAATTAAAATACCATGTATCGAAATAAAGGATAACGTTATGCAGTTTGAGCAATTAAAGTTAAAGAATCAGTTATGTCATCGGTTATACATGGCATCTAACAGCATTGCGCGTGCGTATCGCGAGCCTTTAAGCGAACTAAATTTAACTTACCCGCAATACGTAGTAATGATGGCGCTGTGGGAGCAAGACGAAATAACAATTGCAGAGCTAGTAGATAAAACCGCGATAGATGGTGGTGCAATGACTCAAATACTCAAAAAAATGAGCGACAAATCATTACTGGCTGTTATTAAAGATGAGCAGGACAAACGCAAACGCCTAGTTCAGCTAACCCAGCATGGTCAATCACTTAAGTTAAAAGCAGCCGATATTCCTAAAAATATTTTATGTAAATTTGATAGTGTAGATGCAACACAAGCGAAGCAGTTAATGCAGCTGCTCGATTTAGTAGTAAACGACTTAGCCGATTAGGCTCTTAATTTTTAAACAATAAACGTGTTTTAAAAGGTTTTAAAAATGACTCATATTAAAAAACTACTATTAGCAGCGGCGTGTAGCACGGCACTTTTAGGTAGCAACGCTGTATCTGCTAACACCGCTGGCCAAAATGCTGATTTAAAAACAGTAGCCACATTTGATGCGCAGCACCCTCCGGGCAACATTGCTATTACCCCATCGGGCAGAAAGTTTTTATCTGTGCATGGCTTTTTTGGCCAAAAGCAAAAAATTATGGAGCTTTTAAGCGATGGTACAACTAAGCCCTATCCTAATGAAGAGTGGGCATACGCGTACAATAACGGTAAAGGTTTTTACGACGTACTTGGCATAAACGTATCAAGCGATGGTGTATTATGGATGCTCGACACCTCAGGGCCCGATCATGCAGGGCGCTTAGTAGGTTGGGATACAAATAAAGAGCAACTGCATAAAATTATTTATCTGGCTAAACCGACCATTACCGACACCTCGTTTTTAAACGATTTAGTCATCGATAATAAACATGGCGTTGTATACATTGCCGACACAGCACAAGGCAGCCAAGCCGCTATTATTACCGTAAACCTTAAAACAGGTGTCGCACGCAGAGTATTACAAGATAGCCATTACACCACCGCCGAAAATATCGATATGGTTATTGATGGGCGCACAATGAGCCTTGGCGGCCAACCTGCCCGTTTAGGTGTTAACCCTATTACGCTTGACCCTAACGAAGACTGGCTTTACTTTGGCTCAATGTCGGGCACGTCGGTTTACCGCATTGCCACCAGCGATATAAATAACGAGAGCCTTTCGGGTAAAGCACTTGAAGACAAAGTTACGCGTTACGGCACTAAGCCAATTTCAGACGGTATTATTGTTGATGGCGGCGGTAACATATATGTAACCGACATAACCAATGGCGCAATTGGCGTAGTTAAACCCACTGGCGACTACGAAGTATTATTTAAAGACGAACGTTTGAGCTGGCCTGATGGCTTTAGTTACGGAGCCGATCATAAAATATACTTTACCGTTGACGATTTACATAATTCGCCTGTACTTAATAATGGCAAAAATCAAAGCCACGGTAAGTTTAAAGTAATGTCGTTCGAGCCTTTAGTAAAAGGAAAAGTAGGCCGCTAATTTGCTTTTTGAGTGACTGTATTTTTTAAAAAGCCTTGCACATTTAAGTGACCCAATAATTGCAGGGCTTTTTGTTAAAAACACACCACACTGGTGCATATTTTAAAAATACTTCACCTCTTTGGTGCTAATCCTTTAGTACGTATTTACACTTAAATACTAAATACCTGATTTCTATTCATAAAATATTCAAGTTAATGTTGGCATACTTCTTCCTATAAACTGATGTGTTCAGTGAAAATACCAAGGAAAAACCATGTTCAACTTATACCATACCCTTTACCTTTTATGGCGTTTAGACATTAGCGTTTGGCAAGTTAATGATCCAACAAATACCCATACCACCGCTGACAAAGAGCGCGTCTATGTTAAGTAACATCGTATTGTGTAAAGGCTTGGCATAAAGCTTAAATGTATAAATCTACTTTAAGCTAAGCTTTTGCACACTATGAAATTTATGTGTACATTTTAATTAAACTTCAAATTAATCGTTCAATATTAAAACAACCCCCTTGTAATAAACTCCACATTTAAAAACGTCGAAAAAATTAGTAAAAACACTGCGTTTATAACTTTGCAAGCAACCCTATTGCGTTGTATTGTTGCATCCTATTGAAAATTTTTAGTTGGAACGTGTATGCACGCTTTGGAAGTTAATTTTGATGGCTTAGTTGGCCCTACTCACAACTACGCTGGTTTATCGTATGGTAATGTTGCCTCGTTAAATAACGCAGCAAGCTTTTCAAATCCTCAAGAGGCTGTGCTTCAAGGCCTTGAAAAAATGAAAGCCATGCACGACAAAGGCCTAACTCAAGGTGTATTTGCCCCTCATGCGCGCCCCGACTTAAACGTACTGCGCCGCTTAGGCTTTACCGGTAACGATGCACAAGTAATTCATAAAGCATTTAAAGCAGATCCTATTTTATTACGCGCGTGTTATTCAGCGTCTGCAATGTGGACAGCCAATGCCGCTACGGTATCGCCATCTCCTGATACAACCGACGGCAAAGTACATTTTACTTCAGCTAATTTAAATAATAAGTTTCATCGTTCATTAGAGCCTGCAACCACTACGCGCTTATTAAAAGCGATGTTTAATAACGACAAATACTTTGCGCACCATACCCATTTACCAGACCAAGGCTTTTTTGGCGACGAAGGTGCAGCAAACCATACTCGTTTTTGTGACAGCCACGGCGAGCAAGGCCTTGAAATGTTTGTATTTGGTGCCAGCGCGTTTAACAGCCAATTACCAAAACCAGCTAAATTTCCTGCAAGGCAAACACTCGAAGCCTCAGAAGCAATTTGCCGTTTACATAACTTAAAAGATTCAAGCCAAATTTTACTACAGCAAAATCCAGACGTAATAGATCAAGGCGTGTTTCATAACGATGTAATTGCAGTAGGTAACGCCAACGTATTACTGTGCCACCAGCAAGCATTTTTAAACCAAGCTCTGGCACTGCAAGATATTCGCGAAGCGTATGTGGGCAGTAAAGAATTTTACATTATTGAAGTACCTACCGATAAAGTAAGTATTACCGATGCTGTAAGTAGTTACTTATTTAATAGCCAGTTAGTGAGCCTTGAAGATGGTTCAATGCTGTTAGTGGCACCACAAGAGTGTAAACGCAACAGCGCGGTTAACGCCTACATTGAAGAAATGATTATGGCTGATAACCCAGTAAACCAAGTGCAGTTTTTTGATTTACGCCAAAGTATGCAAAATGGCGGCGGCCCAGCTTGCTTGCGTTTACGTGTAGCCCTTAACGAGCAAGAACTTGCTGCAGTAAACCCTGAGGTTATTTTAACTGATACTAAATACACACAACTGTGTGACTGGGCAAAACGTAACTACCGCGACAAATTAGGCGCAAGTGACTTTGCAGACTCAGCTCTACTCACCGAAAGCTACCAAGCACTTGATGAGCTAACGCAGCTACTTAATTTAGGCTCAGTGTACAACTTTCAACTAGAAGGTTAATACCTCAGCATACACAAAGTCTAATACAAAAATAGCGAGCCAAGGCTCGCTATTTTTATTTGTGCTTATGTTTATGTTAATACATATTTAAGCATCTTTGTTAACAGTTACTGCCGACGCCATAGACTCAGATATATGCAGCGTACGCTGCGGAAACGGAATACTCAGCCCAGCACCTTCAATAGCTTCTTTAACACGTTTATTTAAATCCCACACAGTTTGCCAATAATCACCATTAACAGCCCACGCACGTAATTGAATGTTCACTGCGCTTTCGCCTATTGATGTCACCATTACTTTAGGTGCAGGCTCTGCGAGTAATCGGCTCTCTGATGCGGCTAATTCTTTGAGTACATTTAAGCCAACGTCAATAGAGTCGGCATACGAAATACCCACCACTATGTCCATTCGTCTTTTGCCGTTACGGGTAAAGTTTTTAATATTGCCACCCCATACTTTGCCGTTAGGCGATGCTATATAAAGACCGTCAGTGGTTTTAAAAATAGTGGTAAACAGGTTTATTTCGTTCACAGTACCAAGTGTGCCACTGGCATCAACAAAGTCGCCTATTTTAAAAGGTCTGAGTATTAGCAGCATAATACCCGCAGCAATATTGCTCAGCGTATTTTTAAGGGCTAAACCAATCGCTAAACCCGCAGCGCCCATTAGCGCAATTAAGCTTGCCGTATTAACGCCAAAAATATCTAAAATAAATAGCCCGCCAATTATATAAACTAAATAACCAGCAATACTCGATAAAAGCGGGAGTAGCGTACTATCTACTCTTTTTAATGGCGATTTAGAGTTTTTAATCGCTTTTTTAACCGAGCGTGCAATTAAGGCACTCGCAACTAAAATCACCAACGCTAAAATCACTTTGTACCCTAAAGTGATGATTGTTTCTGAATGGCTTTGCCAAAACGCTAAAAGTTTATCTTTCATGTTTGTTCCGATAAATATTGCTGACACTCAGCAAAATAATGGTTAAATCTAATAAAACCGACTTCAAAAGAAGTGGCGCGAGTATATAGAATAAAAAATTTAAACCTATCTTTTTTAATCACTTATTTCAACTTTAAAAATACCGTTAAAACTATGGTTTTTGATACGTAGAGCCCACCTATTTACGGCTAATTTATAGCGCCTATTCAATATAGGTTAATCGTTTATTGGTATGGTTATTTTAAGCTTTCAAGGTTCACAAAAGAGGTTATCTATGGGAAAAGAGAAAATTGTACTCATAACCGGCGCTTCAAGTGGTATTGGCGAAGCAACCGCAAAAATGCTGGTTAACAATGGTCATAAAGTAATACTTACCGCTAGACGCGAAGATAAATTAACTGAATTAGTCGAGTCATTGGGCTCAGATAACGCCATTAGCGTAGCCGCAGATGCAACCGACTTTACCGCGCTTGAAAACGTAGTTGCTAAAGGCATTGAAAAATTTGGTCGTTTAGATGTTGCCTTTGCTAATGCAGGTAAAGGGCTAGACACTTTAGGGGTTGAAGAAGGCGACCCCAATGAGTGGTCAACCATGATCGACATAAACATTAAAGCCCTACTGTGGACTGCAAAACTAACACTGCCGCATTTACGCCAAAGCAAAGGACACTTTATTATTACTAGCTCAGCAACTGGTCGCAGAGCTGTTAAAGGCTCTATATACGGTGCAAGCAAATGGTTTACTTATGGTTTTTCTCAAAACCTAGCACAAGAAATTAGTGAATGGGATGGGCGTTGTACAACCATCACCCCTGGCGCTGTAAATACCCCTTTTACTGATGAAGCAAGACCTGACAAGTTATACCCGCAAGATGTTGCCGATGCTGTGCTATTTGCCATTGAGGCAAATCAGCGTAATAACATCAGAGAAATACATTTAAGACCCACTCATTAGTAAAACTATTCTCATAATTTTGAATATGTAAACATAGGAGAAATAATCATGGCGAAAGAAAAAATAGTCCTCATTACAGGTGCTTCAAGCGGTATTGGCGAAGCAACCGCAAAAACGCTGGTTAACAATGGCCACAAAGTCATTTTAACCGCCAGAAGCGAAGACAAATTAACTAAATTAGTTGAATCATTAGGCTCAAATAACGCACTTAGCGTAGCTGCAGATGCCACAGACTTTACCGCACTTGAAAACGTAGTAACAAAAGGCATTGAAAAGTTTGGCCGTTTGGATGTAGCCTTTGCTAACGCAGGCATGGGCGTTTCAACCGCGGGCACCGAAAAAGGCGATCCGGATGAGTGGTCAACCATGATCGACATAAACATTAAAGCCCTACTGTGGACTGCAAAACTAACACTGCCGCATTTACGCCAAAATAAAGGTCACTTTATATTAACCAGCTCTGCTGCTGGCCGTAAGCCAATTGGCGGCTCTATTTACGGTGCAACTAAATGGTTTGCTTATGGCTTTGGACAAAACTTAGCTGAGGAAATGAGTGAGTGGAATGGCCGCTGTACCACCATAGCACCAGGTATGGTAAACACCCCGTTTTTTGATGAGGCAAAACCCGATAAACTCGACCCACAAGATGTAGCCGACGCTGTACTGTTTGCTATTGAAGCAAACCAGCGCAACAGCGTACGTGAGATTTATTTAATGCCGACTAATTAACGTTGATTGGTTGAGTTTGAGCTGTCAGGTTTAATGCTAATGGTATTAAACCTGATGGTTGTTAATTCTAAATACCGGCTAGATAGAATGAAGGGAAAATATTCGGCATTAATAAAAGCTTGTTAGCTGCTTTTTAGATTGCGTTCTAAGAATACAACTCTCGTTTTACCCAGCTTTGCCGTTTTAAACTCAGAATAACCACGGCGTTTATACATCGCTAAATTAGAAGCACTAAACTCCCCTGTAAAAAGCTCGACACGATTAGCTTCTGGAAATACAGTTTCAAGTGAAGAAAGCAACTTAGAGCCAACACCCTGGCCATGCAGTTCAGGCCATACCGCCATGCGTCCAATATGACAACTACCAGCTTCTAAGCGAGCTTGACCGCTTGCCAATAACTTACCGTTATCAACAACTTTCAAAATGATTTTCTTCTCAAAGTCTGCTTTCAGTTCATCAAGCGTTTGAGTTAAAGGCGGGATATTAAAGTCATTATGCAGTTCAGCTTCTGATTGATAAGCTACGCGCTGAAGTTCTAGTAAACATTCTGCATCTTCTATTGTGGCGTGAAATATTTCCATATACTCAATTCCTTTTGGCAACTAACGCCCATATTAACAGGCTAAAAATAGTGGGCTAAAATGTAAGCGAAGCGAAACAGCCCGCTGTTTTTAGTCCTTGTTGAATTGCTTGTTATATTTTAAATTCAACTGTTTCTTCTCGGTATACTTTCACAGTTTTACCGTTTAAAAGCGCAGGTTTATAAAGCCATTTACCAAAAGCTCGTTTAGCTTCTTTTTCAAATAAACCTTTGGGTTGAGAATCTAAAACTTTGATCTCCGTCACCTTACCATTCTCAGTTATAACGGCCGACATTTTTACCCAACCCTCAATTTTTTCTTCCAACGCTTTTTTAGGGTACATGGGAGAGATATGAACAATCCATTTAGAAGGAGCATTAACTTGATCAAGTTGATAAACAGTCTGGTCTGCATTTTGATCTACTTGAGTCGACGCACAGCTGATTAAAGTTGAACAAATTAATATTGTTAGAAATTTACGCACGAATCATCCTTAAAATATAACAATTTAGTCTACGACATTTGTCGCTTTACAAACCGGCAAATGTCCTTATATTACAATGACTTTATCCTAGCTATAAAATAAACAACTGTAAACAGTTAGTTAGCTTCGCCTTACCTTTTCTAAATGCAGCAAAACCCCAAAATGGTGGAGATCAGTAATACCAGACAAATCGTTGTTTATTTATACAGCTTGGTTGTTAGTTAAAAGGTTATATTTTAAATATCTGTGTTTAAACCAACAACGCGTACACCCCAAAACTCTTAAACTTGTAACTCGTTATTGCTTATAAAATTTGTTAAAAATCACAATCACCTTCTATTGAATCCTGTGTATTTTTACTTCATATTAAATACTCTTATTTCTCACTTATTATGCTGTTATGTCATTTTTAAAATTTAGCCATGCACTTATCCTCACACTTGCTAGTACCTTACCGCTTACAAGCCATGCGGCGCTTGATAAAAACGAGCGTGAAATAGTAAAACAGGTCGATAAAAACATTCCTCAAGCACTTAAAGAAATAGAGCAAGCCGTAAATATTAATAGCGGTTCGCTTAATATTGAAGGTGTAAAAAAAGTAGGTGCGCTGACAAGCGAGCAGCTTAAAGCCATAGGTTTTAAAGTAGAATGGCTGGATGGCAGTGCGTTTAACCGCGCAGGTCATGTATTAGCAACCCATGAGAGTAAAAACCCCGATGCAATAAAAATACTGATGATCGGCCATCTAGATACGGTATTTGCCAAAAACGATAACTTTACTACCTACAAACAACTTGATGCCGATACAGCCAGTGGCCCAGGCGTTGCCGATATGAAAGGCGGTAACACGATAATAATTACCGCACTTAAAAGCTTACAAGCCCTTAATTTACTCGAAAATGTAAGCATAAAAGTATTGCTGACTGGCGATGAAGAAAGCAGCGGTCGCCCACTTAGCTTATCTAAACAAGCTATTGTTGATGCAGCAATTTGGGCTGACGTAGCGCTTGGCTATGAAAATGGCGATAACAATATAAAAACAGCTATGGCGGCGCGCCGTGGTTATACCGGCTGGACGCTAAATGTAACGGCAAATGCAGCGCATTCGTCGCAAATATTTAGCGACAGCGTTGGTTATGGCGCTATTTACGAAGCATCACGCATTTTAAATGATTTTAGAGAGCAACTTGCCACGCAACCTAATTTAACATTTAACCCAGGGCTTATTGTGGGCGGTACCAATGCCGACTACGACAGTGCTAACTCGTCAGCAACGGCGTTTGGTAAAAGCAATGTAATTGCACAAACCGTGCATGTTGCAGGTGATTTACGCGCACTTTCGCCAAAGCAGGTAGAAAGCGCTAAAAGGGTTATGCTACAAATTGTGGCTAAAAACTTAGATGGCAGTAGAGCAGAGCTTATTTTTGAAGACGGTTACCCGCCAATGGCATTAACTGATGGCAATAAAAAGCTATTAGAATTATACAGCGACGCAAGCCACGACTTAGGCTTCAACAAAGTAGTAGCCGCCAATCCACGCAATGCAGGTGCGGCTGATATTTCGTTTGCGGCAAATCATGTTGATATGGCACTTGATGGTTTAGGTTTGATGGGCAGCGGCGCGCATACTAAAAACGAAACAGCCGATTTAACCAGCCTTGATAAAAACATTAAAAAAACTGCATTACTCATTTATAGATTAGGAAAACTGTAATAGTAAATGTATTTTAAAGATGAGCGTAGGCCAAATAATAACCGTCCTACGCTTGTACTAACTTTTAAGACATTATTTTAAACAATAATTCTCGCACTGTGGCCGGTTCAAACGGTTTATCACAAATAGCATCAACTCCCGCTTGAGCAATATTAGCTAGGTGAGTGTCGTTTGCCTCTGAGCTCACCATTAAAATAGGAATATGTGAGTAGCTATTTGAGCTTCTAACGGCTTCTGTTAGTTCTCGCCCGTCCATTTCTGGCATGTTGTAGTCGGTTACTATTAAGTCAAACGGTTGGTTATTCAAGTGCTCAATAGCTTCTTTACCGTTTTCAGCTTCTATTGGTGCAGGTATTCCCATCCCTGCAAGTACGCGTATTATGTGTTTACGCGCAAAGCGGCTGTCGTCTACCACTAAAACTCGCAGCAGCGTTACGTCAAAATGATCAAGTTCTACTTCTTCTTCGCTTATAATATCAAGGGTTGCTTTGAGTGCGCGGGTAATGGCTTTTGCGCTAAAAGGCTTTGGCAAAATAGCCAGCACACCCGATTGGCGTAATTGCTCAAGGTATTTTTTATTACGCTCGCTCGATATAAGCATAAAAGGTTGATGCTCGGTGATAAGATTTGATCTTATTTCTTGCAATAGTGAGTCGGCTGTCCCGTCAGATAAATACATAGAGCTTATAACTAGATCAGGGTGATAACTTGCTAATAAGCTAAGCGCTTGTGTTTGTGTAGATGCAGTTTCAACTTGTTTTACACCACTTTCTAAAAGCGATTTTATTATTATTTTTTGCTGAACCTCTGAAGGCTCTACAAGTAAAATGGACAAGTTTGCTATTGCAGTTAAGTCGCTCATTCAGATCTCTTTAGTATTGTTATAATCAGGATAATAATAACATTTTTGACTCGTTAATATTATATAAAGAGATTGTAATATTTAAGAAAACATTACCAACCCCTTTAAAATATAGCACTTATTAATTAGATTGAATGTAATCTAATGCATTCATTTTTTTATATGTGACGTTAGCGTGCAAAATATGTGCAGGTTCAGGGTCAACCACTTCAACAGGAATGTCGTAATTTCGGGCTATTTCAATTGCCATTTGCGTAATATTGACGCTAAACGAGGTGCCCATAAATACAATTTTATCGGCGTTGAACATACGCTGTTGTGCTTGTGTTATTCTGTAAAGCTCGGTGTAGTATTCGTCAAATAATAAAACAAAGGGCTTAAATGAATGGTTTAGCTCAGGCGTTTGGTTTTGAATATTAAATAGCTCAAAAAGAGACTCTTGCAGGCAGTTTTCGTCTACGCTATCCCACGGGGTGGCAAGTGGCGTGACTGGCTCACCTTGCTCATGAAATAAGGTCATTTGATCAAGCCTGCCGTGTATCGCTATGTAATTTTTGTTACCCGCTTTGCCATCAAGCCCATCTATGTTTTGAGTAATTAGGTTTTTGTCACTTAGCCAATGGTGTACGTCGTTTGGGCCATGGTTGCGATACGTTGCAAAGCGATGGTAATACCATGCTAAAAACTCTTTTGGGGCGTTTTGATACATTGCGCGCGTTGCCATTTCCATAGGCGTATAATTTTTACTGCCAATGGTCCAATAACCATCCTCCCCTCTAAAGGTGGGAATACCACTGGCTGCGCTGACTCCCGCTCCTGTAATGTAAAGAGTGTTCACTTTTCAACCTCGTAACCGAGCACGTTAGCGCTTACTTGCTGATTATTATCTATGCCGCCAATTCGATATAAAACCCCACTGTGCTCAAGTAAGCCACGATGATCCATGCTCTTTACTTCAACTGGGGATAAAATCTGCCATTCGTTTTTTTTGATACTAAAGCGCCAAACATGGTCACTTGCTGGTGCAGGTTTGCCGTCGTAACCTATTGCGCTGTAGTTATATGGGTTATTAGAGCCTGCCATCATATAAATATTGCCATTATAGCTGGTGGCTGCCATTCGGTAGTGAGCAGTGCCTGTTGGATGTGGCAAGGTACGCCAATCTATTTTTTGTGGGTTAGTTGAATCTATTGTGCCTTTTAAGCACTGTGCTACACCTGCAAACGAGCGACGCGAATCAGGATTAGCTTGTGTTTTAACGCCATCACAAATAACAATGGTGTTACCACTAATAGCAGCGGCTTGGCCAAATACAGGCTCACCTAAAAATGGCGAGGCTTGTTGCCATGTATTATTTTGCGTGTCGTATACTTGTACTAAGTTTACGTTGCCGTCGTTATGCCAACCGCTAATTAGATAAATGTAACGCGCTTTGTAGCTCAGCGCTACGCTATCGTCTACGGGTACTGGCATGCTCGCAAGATGAGTGTAGGTATCTTTTATTACGTCGTACCTATATACGTCGGGGCTTGAAACTTCAGTATGATCCTCTGCTACCGTATAGCCGCCAAACACATAAGCGTACTCGCCTAAGCCGACTGCGGTGCTTGCTAAGCGCCCTTTTAATGGCAAGCTTGAAGGCACACCAGTTTTAGATTGCCACTGTGAATCGCCAACTTTAAGCGTCCACACTTTGTTATGCACTGACGAGTATTGTTTATCGCGCCCCAGCCCCATAAAGCTTAAAAAGTAGGGCTGGTTTTTTACAATAACTTTAGCCACAGCATTATTTGCAACAGGCTCAGGTAAAGCGGGAAGGCTTGCTAACGCAAGAGAAAAAAGAAGGCTCATAAGGCAAATAATTTAATAAGAATTAATACGCTCAGATTAAATTATTTTAGCCTTGTGAGCCAGTATTGTTATATCAAAATAATCAAACGCTTTTGATTAGTAACCATATTAGTAGGCAATACTAATATGCTGATTTACGTGTGCTGCATTTTGCGCTACATCAACCATTGCTGTTGCGTAATCAGTGACCGAAACTTTGCTTTCGCCTGCATCATTAGTAAAAAATGTATTACTGCCTATACGGTAATTGCCTTCATTATCACCCAGACATAACTTGTGCAGTTTATTTATCAAGGAACTACCTACAAACTGCTGTAAGAGCATTTATAGATTTTTAACGCAGCGCTGGAAAACCGCTATTAAAAATGTGGCGCTAAGTAATGTATTGTAGTTAAGGGCGTTGTGAAGATGAGCTGTCTAAGGTGGTAGTTCAGCATAATTTTTTAAGGTAAATAGGTTACGTTATCTAAGCCTTGTTGTTTATTTTTGTACATAGCTTGATCAGCATATTTTATAAGTTCGTGATCTGTTTGGCCGTGCTCTGGGTAGTTTGCAATGCCAATACTGGGGGAAATATTTAGTAGTACGTCATCTAACTTAAAGACAGCTTTAAACTCAGTGAGGACTTTATTTTTTATTCTGACGGTTTCGTGGCTAGAACTTAAATTATCTAAAATAATTAAAAATTCGTCTCCACCTAAACGCCCTACTGTGTCGTAATGCCTAACCGACGCTGAAAGCCTTTTTGCTATAGCACATAAAAGCTTATCGCCAGTTTCGTGTCCGTGGGTGTCGTTTACTGCTTTAAAGCCATTTATGTCTATAAACAGTAAAGAAAAAAATGTGTTGTTTGTAGTTGCACTAATAATTACTTTTTCTAATCGCTCCATCAATAAAGAGCGATTAGGCAAACCAGTTAACACATCGTGCCGAGCCATGTACTGGAGCTGCTCTTCCATTACTTTTCGCTCAGTTATATCGTGCGCTACTGCAATTCTTACTTGATGTTGCTCTGACCAACGAACAGACCATAATATATGGACTATTTGACCATCTTTTCTCATCCAGCGGTTTTCAAAGCGAGGGTTTACCGTTTCGCCAGACAATAGCGAAGTTACGGCGTTATGCGTTTTGTAATGATCACCTTCGTAAACATAGTTAATCATCTTTTTGCCTACAACTTCGTCGGCCGTATAACCAAAAATTTGCTCAAATGCTGCGCTTACAAAAACAAATGTGCCTTGTTTATCTACCACACAAACGGCATCAAGCATTAAATCGAGTACTTCTTCTACATTAATTAATTCATTTTTTATCATACTTTGGTGCCTTTAAAGCAAAACCAAGCAAATTTAAGTATTCTATATAGCTTTAACAAAAGCAAAGATAATTAAACCACAATCGCAGATAACACAGAGCTAGGTATAAATTGTGCCCATATAATTAATATTGCTTTGAGAAGCATGACACGAAAAAGTTAAGATTAAATATTTAATAACCATAAATACTTTGAAGTTATTCTGAAATAGACTAAATTTTAAGTCGTATATAAACATATAACTATCAGCTATTTACATTTTACTGACTCTTTAATAAATATACTTATAAAGTTCATTTAACTATATTTTTACAGTTCAATTGGGCGAAATTAGACCTTTTAACTACTACAAAATTAGTTACCTTGATTTAATCTCATTTATGCTTTTACACTGTTAATATATGTTAATATTGTGTGATATCACATGTATTACAAAAACAAAGACTGTTTTTGATTTTTGATTGCGCAGGAGACTTTTGGGTGAAAATATCACAACGTTTGTTTTGGCCATTACTTTTTGTTTGCCCTCTCTTAACGGCCGAGCCGTTTGAAGATGAAGACCTCGATCTTGATGCTTTAATGGGCATGGATGTACAAGCAACTTCTGCGATGAAAAGAGCGCAATCAGCATTTGATACCGCTTCATCTATTTATGTATTAAGTAAAGAACAAATTACTAACTCTGGTGCTACATCAGTACCTGAAGCACTGAAAATGGTGCCTGGTTTAATTGTACGTCAGCTCGATAACAATCAATGGGCTATTTCATCAAGAGGTATTGCCTCTCGATTTTCTAGCAAACTATTGGTTATGATTGACGGACAAAGCTTATATACCCCAAAATTTGCTGCAGTTTATTGGGAAACACTCAACGTTCCTTTGTATGACATTGAACGCATTGAAGTAATACGCGGACAAGGCGGATTACTTTGGGGTAGTAACGCAAATAATGGCGTGATTAATATCATTACTAAAAACAGTATTGATACTCGCGGTGGATACGCAAACGTAACAACTGGTAATCAAATAAATGTTGATGCAAATCTTCGTTACGGTGGTGATATAAGTAACATAGGCAGCTACCGTGTGTATGGTCATGTAAAAGATGCGAATGAATCAAAAAAAGGGATCTTACTCGCACCTAACGATACAACTAAACAAAATTCTTTAGGTTTTCGGGCTGACTTTACCCCTAATGATGAGTGGTCTGCGCTACTACAGGGGGACGTTACTCACTCAACACTTGGTCAAAACTACCGAGGTGTTATAGATGAAACCAACGAAAACATTTCATTCTCAGATGATTTAAAGCGAACAGACTCACGCATAATGGCACGCCTTGAAAACAGAGTGTCGCCCGATGCCAATCAAATGCTACAAATTTCTTGGCTGAAACAAAATGGTTCCCAAGATTATATTAAAGAAGATTTTGAATCGATAGATATTGATTATCAAATGAACTTCATATACCAATCTCTACAGCTAGATTGGGGATTAAACTACCGGTATAACTCTATCTCTTTCGCAGAAAGTGTATTTTTAGATAGCGATAAAAACTTTGATAACCTCAAACAGTTTGGTGCACTTGTTCAAGCTCAATACAATGTGACGCCTGATACACTCGATTTTATTATTGGTACTAAGCTTGATCATAACGATTTAACTGGCTGGGAAAATCAACCGTCAGCAAGGCTTATATACAAACCAGTAGATAACCACCTTACTTGGGGTGCTATATCGAGAAGTGTACGTACACCAACATTGATTGAATTTAACGACAACTTTAAAGTTAATGGTACTGAAATTAAAGATCTTACCGGTTTAAGCTCTGGCTTTGGACAAATAGACGACTACCGAATTGCAACCTACCTAAATGGTAACGACAAAGTTAAATCTGAAAACTATCTATCTTATGAATTAGGCTACCGTTTTACTGCTAACGATTGGTCATTGGATCTTTCTACTTATTATACCGATGCTAATAACGTAGCGGTTATTGATATGAATACGCATGCTGAACAATTCACACCTATACTTGAATTATTTCTAGCAGGGAGAATCCCAGAAGTATTTCAAGCACTAACAATGACTCGCATAGATTTAGACTTTGCATCTGTAGCAGACACGACCACTAAAGGGTTCGACCTAGTTGTATCGTGGCAACCTGTTGATAATCTCAATACTGAGTTTGGTTATAGTTACACCGATTATAACTACGATTTACCTCCTCGAGTAGAGCCCGCAATCGGCTATGACTCTAAAAACAGGCAGCTATTTGCAAAAGCCGATTATTCTTTTTTAACCAACCATAATGTGTTTGCGACATTGCGCGCAATAAACTCAAATGCATATAACACTGATAATTACACAACGTTAGATGTTAGTTGGAATTGGCAAGCAACACCTGTGTGGTCTACTGCAATTTCGGGTAAAAACCTCTTTGCAGGTTCACATATTGAGTACAATAATACGCGCGAAACCTATACATTACCAAACTATATTGATGAATGTATTACATTTACAATTTCAGCAAATTTCTAAGTTAATTAGATGATTAAATTAAGAAGTTTAATTCACAGTAGCTTAATAACGTTGACACTTCTTAGTGCCAGCGTTGGCGCTGTTGAAAAAGAATACATGCTAAAAGCAGGCTTCTTATATAACTTTGCACGTTTTGGACACTGGGATTATCATTTAGAATCTCTTAATGAATTTATTATTTGTAGCCCTGATAAATACTTTATTGATGCGGCTAACAACGCTTTAAAAAGTCGCACTATAAAAAACTTACCTCTATACAATAAATTAATCACTCTGGATGAAGTAACAACCTCGGCGTGTAACATGCTATTTATTACCTCTGATACATTTATCGAATGGCAAAACATAACACCTTTAGAGCTGAAAAACGTTATGCTCATTGGTGAAACAGACACATTTATTGAAAATGGCGGTCATATCAGGTTTTTTCTTTCCAGTGGTAAAATTCGCTTTGAAATTGCTCCGAAACAGCTTAAAGATGCAGGCATTACTATGAGCTCAAAAGTGCTACGCCTTGCCCGCGTTGTAGATAGGTAGCGCAATGAAAAAACTATTTGCATTAAATACGATGAGCAAAAAATTACTATTTATCTTAATGAGTGTTGCACTTGTATCAACCGCGACAGTAACCATTGTATTTAGTGCTTATGAAATCACTAGCGCTAAAGAGGAACAAATAGAAAGCTTGGGCTCTCTGTCAAAAATGCTTTCACCGAATATAACTACAGCACTTATGTTTGATGATATTGATGCAGTGCAAGAGCTTATAAACCCAATACTTATACGCTCAGATGTTATTAGTATAATGGTAACAAGTGTGACTGGTGAGCAACTTGTTATTGCGCAATCCAAAGATGAAGATATGGAGCAAAGTATTGAAGTAAGTACACCCCTTCAGCTCGATATGCATGATTACGGTATATTAAAAATACGCGCTAACAACAGCTACATTCAAGACAGAATTACTTTTTACTTTAAATTTATAATGATTTTGATGATATTCACCTTTGCCATCAGCCTAATTTTATCTCTTTTATTAAGGCGTCGCTTTTTAAACCCTATTTTATATTTAGCTCAAACAGCAAATAAAATAACCACATCACATGATTATAGCTTACGCGCTAAACAGCTATCACAAGATGAAGTAGGACAATTAACCTCTTGTTTTAATGCGATGTTATACAACATTGAGCAAAGAGAAAATTCATTAGAAAACCAAGTTAGACTGCGTACTAATGAACTTGAAAATGCGAATATTCAGTTGCAACAATATGCCTACCAAGATGGATTAACCGACTTACCGAACAGGCGTTATTTTTACGAAAAACTACAAAGCTTAGTAAGTATTAAGGGAATGAAGTTCGCCCTTATATTCATCGATTTGGATGGCTTTAAAGAAGTAAATGACAGCCTAGGTCACGACTACGGTGATTTACTCTTACACCAAGTAGCCACAAGACTGCAAAGTTGTATAACGACTAAAGATACAGTCGCACGTTTAGGTGGTGACGAATTTACATTAATTTTAGAGGGTGTAAATAGCCCGGATGAAGCATCAAAAATTGCCGAAGCTGTAAAAAGCAGCTTAATGCAGAGCATTAAAGTAAAAAAAGAGACAGTCTATGTTACTGCAAGCATAGGTTTAACATTTTTCCCTGCTGATGGTTTAACAGTAGAAGAGCTCGTTAGACGCGCTGACCAAGCGATGTACTTGTCTAAAAATAAAGGGCGGAATCGCTATGAATTTTTCTCTTATGCTATAGAAGAAAAAGCCACAGAAAAGCGTCGCCTAATAGAAGAAATACGAATAGCAATCACTCATAATCAATTTGAATTATTTTACCAACCTATATTTTCAATTGACGGGAAATCAGTACCAAAAGCTGAAGCCCTAATTCGTTGGAATCACCCTGAACGAGGCCTAATAGGGCCAAATGAGTTTATACCTGTCGCTGAAAAAAACGGATTAATAAACGATATCGGCCAATGGGTAAAATCTCAAGCAATTCAAGATACCGTCCAATTCAATGTTTTAAGTGAAAAGACAATTCAAGTCAGTGTAAATACATCACCTCTTGAAATTGACCGCGCTGGTTGCTGGGTGGATGAATGGATTGTTGCAAGTAAAAAGTACCAACTACCCGCAAACACCATTTTAATTGAAGTCACTGAAAATACTTTAATGGATCCCGACTCGTCAATACAACGACAATTAAAACGCTTAAGCACTATTAATATAGATATTGCAATTGACGACTTTGGTGTTGGTTATTCTTCTTTGGCGTATTTACAGCGCTTAGATATAGATATTTTAAAAATAGATCGCTCATTTATCAACGATATAGAATCAAACGATAATAGTATTGCTCTCGTGAAAGCTATTATCACTATGGCTCACAATCTAGACGTAATGGTAGTTGCTGAAGGAGTTGAGACACAAAAACAGTATGACCTATTAAAGCAGCTTGCTTGTGATTATATTCAAGGCTACATTTTTTCAAAGGCAATTACTAAACAAGAGTTTATGGAAAAGTATATAATACCAATCCGCAATAATACTTAATCATTTTGCGGGGCTAAACGGGTCGCTACCTGTGTTAAAAAATTCTCATTTAGAACAACTAAATAGCAATTTTTTTGCCTAGCTATCAACACGCTTTACATCCTCAAAATAGATCACTTAATTAAGCGAATTGGTATAAAACAAAAAGAAGTGATCTTATTTATGTCTATCGTGCTAGATTTTAGCAAGCCAACACAGAACACTTCTTTACTTTTGCCTTAAAAATCACGTATTTAAAGCTCAATCCCAAGCTATAACCAGCGAGGGACTAGTTGTTTATACTCTTTATATTCTATAGAAAAACGATGGGCTAAATGAGCCTCTTCAACTAATGTTTGTCTATATATAGCTGTAAAACCAATAACTAAACAGGTCAAACTAAATATACTAGGTAAGGCTAAAAAGAACCCCACCTGTGCAGCTACAACGCCTAAATACATCGGATTCCTAGAGTATTCATATAATCCTGATGTTTTAAGCTCATGTGGTCCCTTAGGATCAATTCCTGAACGCCAAAGTGCTGCCATATGAAAATGTACAAACATCGTTAAAATAAAGCCTGCTGTCAATAATACATCGCCAAATAATACGCCTGGCCAGCCATTGAGTATTGGGAATAGCCCAAGATAGCTATCTAACTCAGGTACAAATACTCTAATTACACATACAAACCAAATAGCAGCCCTGAAAAATTTAAAAACCATATGGTTCCACCAACTAGTACAAAATTTATCACCGGGATAAATAACGCCTGATGGTGTATTTCGATTTTTATAAATAATTCTAAATGTATAAAATCCGGCAACAAAAGTATAAAAAATAGCTAAGTAAACTCGGGTAAATTCAACTAGCGATGCAGAGTCATCTACAAATGTTTCATAAGGCATTTAAGTTACAGCTCACAATCATTATTGGTAGTAATTTTAAAACAACTAAGCCAATAGATTTAGTTATAAGATCATGAAATCATATTAGTATTCATTGCCCTCATAAACAAGCTAAGTCTGTGGTTAGTTAACGAGTTATAATGAACTAATCAAACTAATTTATAAATTCTGTTTGATACTTCACCTAAACAACTGCTTACACAAACCGAAAACGTAAATTCGGTAGTTCACAATTTTGTTTTTATACCAATTCGCTTAATTAAGTGATCTATTTTTCCGCCCTACTCGATGGTGTTGGTATGAGTGTATATTAATTGCGCATATTTTACTTTTCTGCAGACGTAAAAAAGCCCGACGATTTCTAGTCGGGCTCTCTACAATTTGAAATCGGTGCGCTACGCAGTAGGATGTCGTAGTGCCCACAGCTGTGGAGAGCCACATAACAAATGCCACACTATCGTTGTGTCGGAGTCGTTACGCTCGCCCGACCTATGTGGTAGGTGATGGGTATTGATATGAGTGTGTGTTAATTGCGCACATTTTACTTTTCTTCAGACGTAAAAAAGCCCGACTATTTCTAGTCGGACTCTCTACAATTTGAAGCCTAGTAATGTCGTAGTGCCCACAGCGGTGGAGAGCCACAGTGTAATGCTACACTCTCTTTATGTCGGGAGTCGCTACGCTCGACCTACCTACGTGATGGGGGTTGCTGTGAGTGTGTGTTAATTGCGCATATTTCACTTTTCTGCAGACGTAAAAAAGCCCGACTATTTCTAGTCGGGCTCTCTACAATTTGAAGCCTGGTAATGTCCTACTTTCACATAGCAAATGCTACACTATCATCGGCGCTGTTTCGTTT
>NZ_JACJEC010000001.1:0-142248 GCF_014163875.1 Pseudoalteromonas sp. SR43-3
AAGCGCACAGGGCGTGCATCTGTGAAAGTGTTATGGCAAGGATGGCTTAAGTTACAAGCCATCCTGGAAGGCTACGATTTAGCAAAATCTCTTGAGTCAGACTTGTGATCAAGAGACAGCTAATTGCGGCTTTTTTAATGTGTGTTGTATAAATTTTTTAAACTCTAAATTACTTTTTTACTTGAGCATCTAACGATTCGCCATTCACTTTACTAGAATCATCGCTCATCAAGTATAAGTAGGTTGGCATTAAATCTTCTGGTGTAGCAAGCGCGTCTCTATCTTCTCCTGGGTATGCAGCAGCGCGCATAGAAGTGCGAGTAGCGCCTGGATTAATACAGTTTATACGAATATTCGTTTTGCCTACTTCACATGCCCATGTTTGCATCATGCCTTCTACAGCAAATTTTGAGATGGCGTATGGCCCCCAAAACTCACGGCCTTTGCGGCCTACACCTGATGACGTAAATACTATCGATGCATTATCAGACTTACGAAGAACAGGAAAAAGCGCTTTAGTGATCATCGCTTGCGCGGTCACGTTTACTTTCATTATGTTTTCGAACGTAGATGAGCAAAAATGTTCAAGTGGACCAAGTGACCCTAAAATACCTGCATTATTAAGCAAGCCATCAAGGCGGCCAAATTGATACTCAATTGTTGCAGCAAGGTCACGGTAGTTTTGTTTAGTTGCGCCTTTTAAGTCCATGGGCACAATTGCAGGTTTAGGGTAACCTGCATTAACAATTTCATCGTAAACACATTCAAGTTTATTAGTTGTTTTTCCTAATAAGATAACTGTAGCGCCGTATTTTGCATACGTAATTGCTGCTACTCGGCCAATACCATCACCGGCGCCTGTTATTAAAATAATTTTATCTTTAAGTGCGTTTTCAGCCGCTTGATATGTGTGCATAAAAGTACCCATTCATCTATTTTTTTTGATTTTAACATAGCGAAACGTGAAGTAATCGAATTTATTGTAAAATTAGGTGGCGAAAATAGAAACTTTACGTTAAGTTTAACTGGTCTAATGTCTCATTAATAACCTGATTACATTATTTTAACTTAATACACTGATTAAACACACTATAAAAATAAAATATGTGCGGAGCCAACAATATGAAAAAAATGCTACTTTCACTCTCTGTTACAGCTGCCTTGGCAGGTTGTGGCGGCGGAGAAACGTTAGAAGATGTTAAGAACGACACAGCAACCGTTATTCCAACAGCAACGGTTACTTTTGACCCTGCTGCAGGTATCTTATCGGTACCTAATGATTTATTAATGAGTGGAACCCAAGACGGTACACTTAATATTCCTGGAGAATTAGATGACGACAATGTGTCTATTTCTCGAGCAGCTTATGCTGACCCTCAGCTTGCTCTAGGTGCACTTGATGGTTGGTCTTCGCAGGTTCCTTATAAAATCGATTTAACATTTCCGCCAAATGTGAGTTTAGATGAAACGTCTGCTGGGACACCAGGTACAGTTCGCATTTTTGAAGTAGTAATGGGTGCAAGTTTAACTGACGCAGAATGTTCAGTTGTAGCTGCAGGTACAGCTTGTAAATTGGTCGGTGAACTTACTTTTGGTGTTGATTTTGTTACTCAAGCTTCTGGTGATGCCGTTGCAATTATTCCTTTAAAACCATTTACGGCAGGTAGCTCATACATCAATGTACTAACTACTGGTCTTAAAGATTCATTAGGGCGTTCTATCGAGCCTTCTTCTACTTATGGGCTGGTTAAACAAGAAGCGCCATTAATTACAGAAGCCCAACTTGGTTTGCAGGGCGCTGTTAACAGTTACGAAAATGTAGTTGTAAGTTCAGGAAATATAACAAAAGAAGATATTATTTTTTCTAGCGCAATGACTATTCAGTCTGCGGGGCCAGTACTTGGGACAATTAAAAAATTGCTAGCTGCAAGTTTGCAACAGCCTGCGATGCCAACGCCTGCGCTTCAAGTTCCTGAACAACCGATGGTAAATGTACAACAGGTATTTGCTTCTAAGGGTGTAGAAGTGTCTGCTGCTTTCTCTGGTGTGCAATATCAAAAAGGTAGCATTATGCTACCAATGTATTTAGGTACACCAACGGGTACTGATATTAGTGATTTAAGTGATACATATTGGCAAGGTATGTGTGATAACGCGGTGGCAATAATCGGTTACAAGGCCGTTGCTGGTGATGCATTTCCTACAGATCCTATTAGTGAAAATGATGGTTTATGTTCTGCATTAAGTGACGGGCAATTACGTGACTTAGGACTAGATAGCACACGTCATTTAACAAAATATAACTCCATTCCAAAAGTACAAAGCATGGCAAATGTGCCAGTGCAAGTTACTAAGCCTATTTTACCAATAATTAATGGTGTACGTGCGCAGTTACAATTAGATCCTATCGCAATGCCTGATAGCGGATGGCCAGTTGTTATTATGCAACACGGTATTACAACACAAAAAGAAAGTATGCTTGCTTTAACGGCGCAGCTTTCTATTCAAGGCTTTGCAACAGTTGCTATTGACCATCCAAGACATGGTGAGCGTGGAATAGATGTTGATGGTGATGGAACAGACGACTTTAATGCAACAACGGGTTCTGTGCTTAGTTACATGAACTTAAGTTCATTACTTGTTGCGCGTGATAGCTTACGTCAATCAGCGGCTGATTTATTGGGTTTACGTTTAGGTCTAAACTTTATTAATGATGCAACGATTAATGCGCAAGATGTAACTTACATTGGTCATTCATTAGGCTCTATTGTAGCCCCTGCATTTATTGCACAAGCTAATAACCCATTAGCGCCAACCGTTGACCCATTATTTAATGTAAACACAGTAGCACTTGCAAGCGGCGGCGGCGGTATAGCTAGCTTCTTACTAGAATCAGCTGCATTTGGTCCATTTATCCAAGGTTCAGTACTTTCACAAGCAGGTACAACAGAAGCTGATGAGTTTAACGCGTATTTACAAGTTGATGCAGTGTCTAACTGTGGTGCAGTATTACCAGATATGGAAGCATATTTAACTTGTGGTTATAACGAGTATGTAGCTTCGTTAACTACAGCTGGTGAAACAAGTAAGCTTACTAATATTCAAGGAGTGTTTACTCAATTTGCATTTGCGGCGCAAACAGCGCTAGATAGCGGCGATCCAACTAATTACGCAGCCACTGTAAAAGCATTAGGTACTCCTGTTTATACTAATGTTGTTGTGGGCGATGGTGTTGATAACAAGCCTGACCAAGTGATACCACCAATGGCAGCAAAT
This sequence comes from Pseudoalteromonas sp. SR43-3, assembly GCF_014163875.1. Taxonomy (NCBI): domain Bacteria; kingdom Pseudomonadati; phylum Pseudomonadota; class Gammaproteobacteria; order Alteromonadales; family Pseudoalteromonadaceae; genus Pseudoalteromonas; species Pseudoalteromonas sp. SR43-3. Next base: position 3,277 of record NZ_JACJEC010000001.1, read on the forward strand.
AATCCTATTTCAGGCACAATTCCATTAGCTAACTTGATGGGTCTTGAAACAGTAAGTACTTCGCAAGCATTGACTGAAACACCAACAAGCTACTTAGTTAAATTTACTAAAGGGCATCATGGTTCTATATTAACGCCAGCTCAAGATGATGCACAAGCTGCAACTGTTGAAGGCAGTGCTGCCGCTAATACAGAAATGCAGTTGCAAGTAGCTACTTACTTAGCTGCTCGCGGTCGAATGTTATTAGTTTCCAACCCTGAGGTTGTGACTGATTAATAGCCAATAAAATAATTAACCTTTAAAAGCCACTGAAAAGTGGCTTTTTTTTGCTTTAAAGCATGCTAAATTAGCTGAAATTTATAAATGGAGAAACCAGTTGGAATTTTTATACGAATACGGTTTGTTTTTTGCTAAAACAATTACTTTTATTATCGCTATAGCAGTTATTCTAATGCTAATAGTTGGCGCTGCAGTTAAGCCTAAAGCCAAAAAAGGTGAAATACAAATTGACGACATATCAGAGCAATTAGTCGATCTTAAAGAAAGTTTTCTACAAAATACGCTGGGTAAAAAAGAGCTTAAAGCACACCAAAAGCAGCTTAAATCGCAAAGTAAAAAAGCAGATAAAGATGAGCCTAAACCTCGTTTATATGTAATTGACTTTGTGGGTAGTATGGACGCTCACGAAGTAGAAAGCTTACGAGAAGAAATAACAGCCATTATCTCTATTGCTAACCCAAGTAAAGACAAAGTACTTATTCGTTTAGAAAGTGGCGGCGGAGTAGTGCATGGCTATGGACTTGCTGCATCTCAGCTACAGCGTATTAAAAATGCCGGTATTCCTTTGAGTGTTGCAATTGATAAAGTAGCAGCGAGCGGTGGTTACATGATGGCGTGTGTAGCCGATGAGATACTAGCAGCCCCTTTTGCCATAGTTGGATCTATTGGTGTGATAGCTCAAATACCTAACTTTAATAAAATATTAAAGAAAAATGATGTGGAATTTGAGCAAATTACTGCAGGTGAGTTTAAACGTACGCTTACTTTATTTGGTGAAAACACAGATAAGGCCCGTGAAAAATTTCGTGAAGAAATTGAACAAACACATGATTTATTTAAAACGTTTGTAAGCACTCAACGCCCAAGCTTAGATATAAACTTAGTTGCGACAGGCGAGCATTGGTTTGCAACTCAAGCGATTGATAAAGATTTGGTAGATGTTATAAAGACAAGTGATGATGCATTGCTGGAGCAGCAACATGAGCGCCAAATTTATAAGATTAAATACAAAATTAAAAAGGGATTAAGCGATAAGCTAGCTCTTGGCCTGAGTAGTGGTGTAAATAAAGTGGGAATAAACTTACTCTCTAAATTTAAATCCCTAAATCCTTAGATTAGAATTTTTTTACGATTCAGTTTAATTCTTTCTACTCGAAAAAAAACCTTGATGTATTGCATCAAGGTTTTTTTATAGCTGTATAAATGTAGCTTATGAGTCAATAGACTTATGATAATCTTCTAAGTCTTTAGCTGCATTAGGGTCGTTAAAGATGCTCTCATCAAGTTCACCTTCAGACTTGGCAACAACACAGGTAACCATACAATCACCGGTTACATTAACTGCTGTACGTGTCATATCAAGTAATCTATCTACACCGATAATAATTGCAATCCCTTCTACAGGTAAGCCAACTTGGTTAAGTACCATCGCGAGCATTATTAAGCCAACACCTGGTACGCCTGCTGTACCTACAGAGGCAAGTGTTGCTGTTAGTATAACCATTAGATAATCAGAAATTGTTAAATCTACACTAAACACTTGTGCAATGAATACGGTAGCCACACCTTGCATGATGGCAGTGCCATCCATGTTAATGGTAGCACCCAGTGGGATAGTAAATGAGGCAACCGAGTTATTAGCACCTAGTTTTTTAGTAGCAGTTTCAAGTGTAATAGGCATAGTTGCGCTTGAGCTCGAGGTACTAAATGCAAATAAGCATGTGTGCTTCATTTTTGCTAAGAAAATAAGCGGGTTTAAGCCCGTTAATATTTTTAAAAGTAATGTGTAGTTTACGAAAGCATGTAATAACAGTGCAAGCACTACAACGCCAAAGTATTTGGCTAGGCTAACAATTAAGTTAAGCTCAATTGTTGTAAATAGTTTTGCCATTAAAAAGAACACGCCATAAGGTGCAATGTTCATTAACAGCGTAACTAGTTTTAAGATTACTGTGTTTAAATCTTCAAAAACACTTGCTACGCGTTTGCCTGTTTTACCACTTAATGCCATTGCTACACCAAATAATAGTGCAAACACTATAACTTGAAGCATATTACCCTTGGCCATGGCTTCAAATGGGTTAGTAGGAAACATATCTATAATTACACGTGCAAGGGTAGGCGCTTCTTTGGCATCATAAGTTGCATTAGATGGCAAGCTTATACCTTCACCAGGGCTAAATAATAAGGCAAGTGTAATAGCCACCGTTATAGCAATAGCCGTAGTTAATAAATATAAACCAATAGATTTACCACCTAGGCGGCCTAGTTTTTTAGGGTCACTTAAGCTACAGGTACCACAAACGAGCGATACAAAAACAAGAGGCACAACTAACATTTTTAAGCTGGCAATAAATATTTGGCCACCAACATGGAAAATACCATCAACAAAAAAGGCTTTAATTGGCAAAGAGAATAACCCAAGTGGTATTAGATAATCGTCTTCACCAGCTAATATAGCCTGAAATATAAAACCTACTGCAACCCCAAGCGCCATACCAATCATGATGCGAGTGGTTAAACTCATTGAACGGATTTTTGACATATTCCCTGATCTACATTTTATAAATTTGCCATAGACTACCAGCAAGGAAATATTTACTACAGAAAAAATTGGTATTTATTTAAAATTATTTTGCGCAAAAAAGTAATAAAAAACTGAGATTTTAGACTAAGTTATAGGTTAATATTAAGTGAAAATTAATTTTGATTATAATAACAACGCTAGGGAGAGGTTCATGCCTTTAATGCGACTGCTCGGCATTTCATTGCTAAGTTTTTTACTCACAGCCTGTGGTGGCGGTGGGTCACTTGAAAAAGACGGCTCTATTAGTGATGGTGATTCCACGACGGAAACATCAACCTATACAATAAGTTTGAAAGGATATTTGAAAGCGAGTGATACTGAGTCGAATAGTGTGACTGCTGATGCTCCTTTAGAATTAAGAGCTAGTTTAGTTAATGAAGATGGTGATGCAGTGTCTGGCGAGCGTATTACATTCACGTTAGCAGACTCTATTGGTTTACTTGACCCAGTCTCTGGCACGGTTTTAACTAACGCTGATGGTGTAGCATCGATCACTCTTACGGCAGGCGATACTGCGGGGGCGGGTATTATTACTGCTACCCATATTAACGGTGAAGACACCTACAGTGATTCGTTTGGATTTGCATCAGATGGTTCTGAGAATGATGACTCAAGTGTGAGTGGAAGTATTGAACTAGATATTTCAATTTTAGATATTACTGGTTCGCCATTTACAGCTGAAAATCCAGTCAGTAAAGATAATAAAGGGACGGTTACCGCTACCTTGTTAGATGAAGATGAACCTTTACAAGGCCAGCTAATTTCTTTTACAACTAACTACACAGGTAAAATCACACCTGTGTTAGGTACGGCATTAACAGACGCGAGTGGTAAAGCTTCCGTAACGCTCAGTAGCGGTGATTCAAAAGGTGCGGGTCAAGTCGTTGCCATCTATACGGATGATAGCGGTAATAGCATCACTAAAGTTGCAGGCTTTATTTCAAATGGTGATGATGCACCTGTGGAAAGTGCTGAAGCAGAGCTTGATATCAAGTTATTACAAGGCTGTGCAAGTGATTGGGATGCTAATCGCAACACAACATCCCTCGAAAGCACATATCTAGCATCTGGTTGTAATGTTGTAAATCAATTCTCTTCTGATGAACTTATTGACGTTATGATTAAAGTCACAGATACAAGTTCAGGTGATGGTATTGATGGCATTATAGCTGAGTTATCTACAGACCTTGGTGCCTTGTTACCAGAATCAGGTAAAGCACTAACAGATAACTTTGGTTTTGCAATTTTAAAATTACAGCCAGGGGCAAGCAGTGGTGCGGGAGAAGTATCTGTTACTGCTAAATCAGTTACTGCTTCAAAAGCATTTGAAATCGCTACAGCAGAATTAAGTGTTGAAATTTCAAATGGTTTATATAATAAATTAGATGATGCTGGCAATGTGATTGATAACGAATTTGTGCCGCTAGCAGCTGGAGCTACAACGGTTATTTCAGTAAATATTTATGATGCAAATGGAGATTTGTTTGTAACTCCACTAGATGTTGAATTTACATCTGGTTGTGTTGAATCTGATCTTGCGGTAATGGATGATACTGCAACGAGTATTAGTGGTATTGCAACAGCGACATACCGAAGTAATGGCTGTAACATATCACAAGGCGATACGGTTACAGCGACAGTGCTTACTGGTGGTACACCAAAAGTTGTTACAGTTAATGTACCTGTATCGGCTGCCGCAGTAAGCTCGATTGAATTTGTTGAAGCATCAGAAAATGTAATTGCACTAAAAGGGACTGGTGGAGTTTCTCGTAAAGAAATCAGCCAACTTACATTCAAATTAACAGATGAAATAGGTAATACTGCTAAGCAAAAGCGCTTAGACTTTCGTTTAAGCTCGACTAATGGTGGCATCTCACTTTCTGAAGTTACAGATGCAACCGGTTATTCGCATGCTAGTGTTTCAACAGACTCTGAAGGTTTAGCACGTATTCAAGTGAACTCTGGTTTTGTTCCTCAGGCTGTGCGTGTGCAAGCTTGCTACATCCCAGATGAACTTATTCCAGCTGACCAAAACGACAACGTTACATGCTGGAAAGAACTTTATGATGAGTGTCTTCTTGATGACGCAGAGCGTGATATCAATGTTTCATGTCCAACCGGAGAACTCTCATTAGTTTCATTAGATGAGCAAGTAATAACAGTATCTGATTTAGTTTCGATTAGTTCGGGTTTACCTGATGGCAATAGTTTCACTGCTGCACCAACTAACTTCAATATTGAAGCGTTAAATTATAACGGTGATATTGAAGAAGTTAATGTTTATTTAGCTGATCATTTTAACAACCCTGTTCCTGATGGTACATCGGTATACTTAACAACTGAAGGGGGTGCTATTGGTACCATTGATGGTACAGAATTTAATGCGCAGCTAGAGTGTAATACAGTCGACGGTCAGTGCGTTGCTCAATGGCGTTCACAAAACCCAAAACCATTCACAGATGCAAAATGGGGTAATACAATTAACAGTATTAACCCTAAAACTAATGAACTTAACTGTGATCTTTACTTTGGTTCTGCAGCACCTTGTATGGCCGGTATTTTAAATGCTGCTTTCAATGAAAATGGCGTCCCTCTTGGTGGTCGTGCAACAGTGCTTGTTACCGCTAAAGGTCAAGAATCTTTCATTGACATTAACGGAAATGGGCGTTTTGATACCAACGAATATTATAGTGGTTATGATCTAACAGAGGCATTTATCGATCACAATGAAAATGGTGTTTATGATGGCTTAGCGGGTATTTATGATCCTGTTACAGCGACAGTGATAAAAGCCGCTGATAACTGTCAAGAAGGCGATAGTGATGATCCATGTAGCCCAGAGAATACAAATGCTGGGCATTTTGAAGAAAACTGGGATATTGATCTCAATGGCATGCACACGCTAGCTGATGAAAAATACAATGGTTTAGTATGTAAAGCAGAAGCAACAACACCAACAGAAGGTGACACATTTGAAAGCCTTTGTACTAAAGAACTAGTTGATATTCGTGATTCTTTTGAAATCATTATGTCGGGTAGTACCGCATACAGTAGATTTGTGGTCACAAAAAGTGAGTTACGTTATCGCTTTGCTGAAGCATTAGAAGAAACAGTTATAGATGATCCTACAGTATTTACTGATAATGCTATGCAGCTCGGACAGGATATCGAAGAGTGTAATAATATCTATCGTCAGGCTGACACTCAGTCTGGCGCTATTATCTTGCGCTTAGAAGCAACCGATAACACAGATTACTGTGATGTAGGTTCTATCAACATTACTACTGCAGATTTAGGGAATCAGCTATCAGCATTAACTTTCGCTGTTTACTACTCTGATATATATAATAACCCAATGCCTACAGGTACCAGTGTAGCTATATCTGCTGATAATGGTGAGTACAGCGGTACAGACGGTTTTGATATTCGCAATTCAAGTGCAACGTTTGCATTTGGTGAAGCTCTATCAATTAGCCGCGAAGCAGAAGGAAATGATAAAACGGAAGGCTTCTTAACCGTTGAGTTTACGACTGGTAAAGGCAACATTTCGACAGCTCAAATTGCAATAAGTGATGATAGTTGATTGCTAATGAGTAGTTTAAAATAAAAAATGCCAACCTTTAGGTTGGCATTTTTGTATCTGTTCTATATATTCCACATCAATTAATCTAAAAACACCTGTTTGTTTAATTTAACGACAAAAATTGTTCGTTTATTCAGTAAATACTGAAAAGTTTGTATTAAAAGCTTGTAACAACTAGTGTTTGTAGATATACCTATAAATATTCGCGCCGCTTATGTCGGCAAAACACATTTTTAATATTTGGTTAGAAATAGGCAACTATGGGCAAATCGCTAGTAATTGTAGAGTCACCTGCTAAGGCTAAAACAATTAATAAATATTTAGGTAATGACTTCATCGTAAAGTCCAGTATTGGGCATGTACGTGATTTACCTACTTCAGGTTCGAGCAAAGCTAAAGTGCCGGCAACTAAAACGCCAGCAGAAGTTCGCAAAATGGAACCTGAAGAGAAAGCAGCGTATAAAAAGCAACGAGATTATACTAACCTAGTCGCGCGTATGGGTATTGATCCTGAGCAAGGTTGGGAGCCGCATTATGAAATCCTGCCAGGTAAAGAGAAGGTTGTTCAAGAATTACAAAAGCTGGCTGAAAATGCAGATCAAATATACCTCGCAACGGATTTGGATAGAGAAGGGGAAGCAATTGCTTGGCACCTTCAAGAAATCATTGGCGGCGAACCTGAAAAGTATAAGCGCGTAGTTTTTAACGAGATTACCAAAAACGCAATACAACAAGCCTTCGAAACACCAGGTGAGCTTAATACTGACATGGTTTACGCTCAGCAAACACGACGCTTTTTAGACCGTGTTGTAGGCTTTATGGTTTCTCCTTTGTTGTGGGCAAAAGTTGCACGTGGTCTATCTGCAGGACGAGTTCAGTCTGTTGCGGTACGCTTATTAGTTGAGCGTGAACGTGAAATTAAGGCATTTATCCCTGAAGAGTTTTGGGATATTCACGCTGATGTTAAGAATACTGAGTCTGAGTTACGCTTAGAAGTAACCAAACAAGCTGGAAAGGCATTTAAGCCTGTAAATGAAGCTCAGGCTAGCGCAGCTGTTAAAAGCCTTGAGAATGCAGAATACAAAGTAATTAGCGTTGAAGAAAAACCAAGTAAAAGTCGCCCAAGTGCGCCATTAATTACTTCAACCATGCAACAAGCGGCAAGTACACGCCTAGGTTATGGCGTTAAAAAGACTATGATGCTCGCTCAGCGTTTGTATGAAGGCGGTTATATTACTTATATGCGTACCGATTCAACCAATCTTTCAAAAGATGCGGTTGAAATGTGTCGTGAGTATGTAACGAACGAGTTTGGTGCTAAATATTTACCAAAAGATCCAATTAACTATAGCTCTAAAGGCAATGCACAAGAAGCGCATGAGGCAATTCGTCCTTCAAGCGTTACAGTGTTGTCTGGTCATATCGAAGGCGTAGATGCCGATGCTAAAAAGCTGTATGAGCTAATTTGGCGTCAGTTTGTAGCGTGTCAAATGGTACCTGCTGAATACGACTTAACAACACTGACTGTTGCAGCTAACGATTTCCAGCTCAAAGCAAAAGGCCGCGTGCTTCGCTTTGATGGTTGGACAAAAGTACAACCTGCGGTGCGTAAAAAGAACGAAGAAGATCAATCACTGCCAGCTGTTAAAGAAGGTGAAATACTTACTTTAATAGAACTTGATCCTAAGCAGCATTTTACTAAGCCGCCAGCTCGCTTTAGTGAAGCTAGTTTAGTAAAAGAGCTTGAAAAGCGTGGTATTGGTCGTCCATCTACTTATGCGTCGATTATATCAACAATTCAAGATCGTGGTTATGTACGTGTAGAAAATCGCCGTTTCTTTGCTGAAAAAATGGGTGAAATTGTTACTGACCGCTTAGTTGAAAACTTCACTGATTTAATGAACTTTGATTTTACAGCTAAAATGGAAGGTCGTTTAGATGACATTGCTGAAGGCGAGCGTGTATGGACTCAAGTTTTAGATAAGTTTTATGCTGATTTTTCAACGCAACTAACTGTAGCTAAAGACGAGCCAGAGAATGGTGGCATGCGTCTTAATGAGATGGTTGAAACCGATATAGAATGTCCTACATGTAGCCGCAAAATGGGCATACGTACGGCTTCAACCGGTGTTTTCTTAGGGTGTACTGGTTACAGCCTTCCGCCAAAAGAGCGTTGTACTACAACAATGAACTTAGTGTCGGGCGATGAAGCGGTTGCTGCTGATGTCGAAGACGTAGAAACCGAAAAATTAATGCAGATGAAGCGTTGTCCTATTTGTGAAACTGCAATGGACTCATACCTAATTGACGAAACCCGTAAACTACATGTGTGTGGTAATAACCCAGCATGTAAAGGGCATATAGTTGAAGAAGGTACCTTTAAAATTAAAGGCTACGACGGACCAATTATCGAATGTGATAAGTGCGGTTCTGACATGGAGCTTAAATCGGGTCGCTTTGGTAAGTACTTTGGTTGCAATAACGACGAGTGTAAGAACACACGTAAGTTACTTAAAAATGGTGAGGCTGCTCCACCAAAAGAAGATCCTGTTCACATTACTGAATTAGAGTGTGAGAAGTCAGATGCGTATTTTGTTTTACGTGATGGCGCTGCGGGTATATTTTTAGCCGCAAATACTTTTCCTAAGTCACGTGAAACACGTGCACCTAAGGTTGAAGAACTAAAACGCTTTAGAGACCGCATTTCGCCTAAGTTTTATTATTTAGCAGATGCACCAGCTAAAGATCATGATGGTAATCTTGCTGTTGTACGCTATAGCCGTAAAAATAAATCTCAGTATGTTATGACTGAAGTTGACGGTAAAGCTACCGGCTGGACTGCTCATTATGAGGCAGGTAAATGGACAGAAGAAGCGAAGAAAAAAGCAGCGCCTAAAAAGAAAGCAGCTGCAAAAAAGGCACCAGCTAAAGCTAAGCCTAAAGCGAAAGCTAAAAAAGAAGATGAATAAGCTCGTTATTGCTTATTCATAGCTTTTGTAGATTTAAAAAGTCATAAAAAAACCGGAATGCACAGCTTGTGTCTATTCCGGTTTTTTGTGCCTAGTTGAATGCTTTCGCAACGGCTTTATTAGCAGTACATTCACCTAAGCGTGTTACCAATTTGATTAAAAACATGGTCATTTTAGCGTATTAAATAACTCAATTACTGTGTTAAACACTATTCATATATGACTGCGTAGATGCAGAAAGTAGGCATTGCAGGGAGCAGCTGCCGAGAACAAATATATGTCATGCTTATTCGCTTAGCTATTGAGCTATATTCTTATAGCTTTAACAGATCACTAATTAAATGTAATTGGTATAATTAAATCTTAACAGAAGATACTTTTTTATAGCCTTCAGATTCAAGCTCATCATTTACGCATTTTAATACGTAGGCATTTAGCTCTTCATTGCTTACGTCATCATCTTTAGCCCAGTTAACACACATTTCTGTGTATTCTTTTATCATTTCGGCTGAAGCTGTTGGCGCATCGTCTGCAACCGCGTAAGTCGCAGATACTGCAAATAGTGGTGCTACGATTAATGCTAGCAATGCTTTTTTCATTCGTTTATTCCTAAAAAAATGGTGTGATGACTGATTTATCCAGTTTAAAGTTAGGTATAAATCAGTAGTGCCCAATTCAGAACAACTCTGTTGGTATGCTGATTTTTAATCGAAATTGAAATAAAAGATAACGAAATTTTTTTATCGTGAGGATGAGTAATTTACTTGTCATTTTTTTAACTTTAGTAAGTACAGCATTATCAGCTGGAGTAATATATTTAGTAGCTAAGAAAACTTGATTCTGCGCTTTATATTAATAACCTTTAGATTGTTTTAGGGAAAGTGATTTTTTAGGTTCAAAAATGAAATGGATAAGCGCCATTGTATATTTCTGCTATGAGGATATTTTAAGTCTTTATTAACTCAAGTGCTAATCCAAATAACAAAGTACTTTGGGAAGAGACTATTCATTTTAAGTTTGTAATATCAGGCGTCTTATTTGCTTTAACTGATTACCTAAATAGTAAAACTCGAAATCATTAAAAGGTAAGACACACGAAAAGGCCCAATTAATTTATTTGGGCCTTTTAGTGTTTAGAACTGTTTTGTCCTGAAATGTGTTTACATATTTAGGACTTAGTATATGTAAAACGTAGTTTTGATGTCACTAACACTTTGCATAAAAGCAAGCGTAAGGCTCAAGCGTTAGTGTGTCTTGGCTTAATTTTACTTTGTGGTGGCTAAGCTCATTATATTCTTTAACAATTGATGTCGGCATATCTATACTTGTTTGTTTAGAGCTTAGATTAAACATACAAAGCACTTTTTGCGATTCAAGCGTTCTATAAAAAGCAAGTACAGGCTCTGGCGTTTCAATAAATTCAATATCACCCTCAAGTAAAACTGTTTGGCCTTTTCGCCATGCCATGAACTCACGATAAGCGTTTAAAATTGAGTCATTATCCTTTGTTTGTATAGCTACTGATTGTTGTTTATGTGCATCATCAACGGGTAGCCAAGGTTCTACTTCACTAAACCCTGCATGAGGTGAATCAGCTTGCTCCCAAGGTATTGGTGTTCTACAGCCATCACGTCCTTTAAAGTTAGGCCAAAACGTAATGCCGTAAGGGTCTTGTAAATCTTCAAAGGCCACACTTGCTTCACCTAGACCTAGCTCTTCACCTTGGTACATACACACGCTGCCACGAAGAGAAGCTAATAGGGCGGTTAGCATTTTACATTGTTGAGGGTTTACTTTGCCATTTTCGCTCCAGCGGCTCGCTACGCGCTCTACATCATGATTACTAAATGCCCAGCATGGCCAGCCTTCAGTCATACGTTGTTCTAGAGTTTGAACCGTAGTTCTAATATATTCACTTGAGTAATCATTTGTTAAGAGCTCAAAGCTATAACCCATGTGCAGCTTGTCACCACCTTGGGTGTACTGCGCCATTGTTGCTAATGAATCTTCTGATGAGATTTCGCCAAGCGATACAGTACCTGGGTATTTATTAAGTAATGTGCGAATATCTTGCATAAATTCAATATTTTCAGGCTGAGTATTATTGTAGTAATGGTACTGAAATGCATACGGATTATCTTCACTAAAACCACGACCCTGGCGCTTATCTTTTGGTTTAGCCGGATTATCACGTAATTGCGCGTCGTGATAGCAAAAATTAATTGCATCAAGCCTAAAACCATCAACGCCTTTTTTAAGCCAAAACTCAACATTATCAAGCACAGCTTTTCGAACATCTGGGTTATGAAAGTTAAGATCCGGTTGTTCGGTTAAAAAATTATGTAGGTAGTATTGCCCGCGGCGAGGCTCCCACTGCCAAGCACCACCACCAAAAATAGATAGCCAGTTGTTTGGGGCTGTTCCATCATCTTTTGCGTCAGCCCAAACATACCAGTCGGCTTTACTGTTATTTTGATTTTCACGGCTATCAGTAAACCATTGGTGTTGATCTGATGTATGGCTTAACACCTGATCAATAATTATTTTAATATTACGAGTGTGGGCTTCGCTTATTAGCTCATCAAAATCATTTAGGTCACCAAAAAGCGGGTCAATGTCACGATAGTCGCTAATATCATAGCCAAAGTCTTTCATTGGCGATTTGAAAAAAGGTGAAATCCAAATAGCATCAACGCCTAAGCTTTTAATGTAATCAATACGATTAATAATCCCTCTTAAATCACCAATACCATCGTTATTGCTGTCTTGAAAGCTTCGCGGGTAAACCTGATAAATAACCGCACCTTTATACCACTGCTGTTGGGCCATGCTTTTCTCCGTCGTTCCACACAGTATTTATATTGTTATTAGTTTGATTGAAACAATCACTAAATTTTCAAAAAGCATACGTGAAGGGGGCTACTCTGTAAAAAGTCTGCATACGTATGCAGCTAATTTACTTACTTAAATGCGCTTTTAAAGAGGTGTATTTAAGGTGCTGTTTTTTTTATTGCTAGCTTTACCAATCATGCTTTTTACTTATGAATAAAATAGCGCGGTCTGTTTTGGTGCTTATTTTAAAAGGCTTGCACGGTATTGGTGAAAGTGATGAATGGTCTTACCAATTTCATAAAACATTAAATTATTAAAATAACTTATGTAAATATTATAAATTGCTTTATTTAACGCTATTTACACGCTGTATCATGGGTAATTCATAGTGCGAATATATGTATTTTCATAAGACTCATTAACAATCATGTTGCACCATAATAATAAATTTAAAAACAATAGCTTAGCTTTTATTTTGTGAACCAACTGTTAATTTATATTACATTGCATGGTCTTGAATACGTATGCATAAAGTTGTTAATAAAATAATTCGAGCGTTAATATTGATGCTGACAACAAAATTAGCTCGCCTGTTTGACTATCACTCAAATAAAGAAGCGGGTATCACAATATGGGTAACGGGAAAAACATCATGTCTATGTTCAAACCAAGTATATTAACTTTGGCATTAGCAACTGCAGGTTTAGCAAGCTTTACCTCTGTAGCAGCGCAAGAAGATACAGTTAAAAATGATGACGTTGAGGTTATCGAAGTAAAAGGCTTTCGTGGCAGTGTTGTTGAATCTATCAACACAAAACGCTTTTCTACACAGGTTGTAGAATCTATCTCTGCAGAAGATATAGGTAAACTACCTGACTCATCAATTGCTGAGTCTATTGCACGCTTACCTGGTTTAACAGCGCAGCGTTTAGATGGTCGCGCAAGCAGAGTATCAATTCGTGGTTTTGGTGAAAACGAAAGTGGTACTACGTTTAACGGCCGTGAACAGGTATCTATTGGTGATAACCGCGGCGTAGAGTTTGACCTTTACCCATCAGAAATTATGAGCGGCGTTACGGTATATAAAACACCAAACGCAAGTATCGAAGCAGAAGGTATTGCCGGTGTTATTAACATGCAAACCGTGCGTCCTTTAAGTAAAGGCGAGCGTGTATTTCAAGTTAATGGCCAATACGAGCAAACCAGCTTTGATAAACTAAACCCAGACGGTAACGACGATGGTTACCGCGGTACTATTTCATACATCGATCAGTTTGCTGATGACACCATAGGTGTTGCATTTGCCTTAACTTCAATGAGCTCACCAAACCAAGAAAAACGTTGGAACGCTTGGGGCTACCCCGAAAGAGAAGTAGGTGGCCAAACATATTCAATTTTAGGTGGTGCAAAACCATTTGTACGTTCATCGACACTTGAACGTGATTCAGCCATGCTCGTACTAGAAGCTGCACCGACTGACAAACTAAATATGACGTTTGATGCATTATATGTAGATTTTACAGATGAAAAAATCTTACGTGGTATCGAAATTCCATTTGCATGGGGGCAAGGTGCACGGGACGAAGACTCATTCGTAATAGATCAGGAATCTGGTTTTATTACGAGTGCCGTTACCGAAGGTCAACGAGTTGTTGTTCGTAATGACTACGAAGAGCGTGAAGCAGAATTAACCGCGTTTGGTTTTAATACTAAATACGATATTGACGATTCATGGTCAGTTGAATTTGATGCAAGTTACTCGCATGTAGATCGTAAAGTGTGGAGCCTTGAAAGTTACTCAGGTACAGGGCGCGGTGATTCACGTGGTGTTGCAGATAATTTAGGTTACACCTTTAATGGTAGTAATACAGGTGCTACGTTTACTCATGACTTAGATTATAGTGATTACAGCCTTATTCAATTAGGCGGTCCTTTATCGTGGGGCGCAAGTAAGGCCTTAAATAATCAATATGGTTTAATTGATGCTGATGGAAATGACATTTCTGGTTATAAAGATCAGGCACAGGATGGATTCATAAATGCACCAACGATTGAAGATGAGCTGTCTACGTTAAAGCTAGCTGCATCTAAAGTATTAGAAAACGAATACTTCAGCTCAATTGAGTTTGGTATGTCTTATAAAGAGCGTGAAAAAACAAAAGATTCGCAAGGTTTCTTTATGACGTTATCTGGCTTTTCGCTTGATAATCCTGGCATGCTAGCTGTGCCAGAGCAATATCGCATGGGTAGCGTTGACCTAGGCTTTATTGGCATGGGTGACATGATTGCTTACGATGTTAATGGGTTAGTAAATGACGGTTACTACAGCTTGTTAGATGAAAGCTTAACGAATACGAGCCATTTAACAAAATCTTGGACGGTAAAAGAAGAAATTACCTCAGTATTTGCACAGGCTAATATTAATGCCGAAGTAAGCGGCTTAGCACTTACAGGTAATGTGGGTGTACGTTATGTTCATACCGACCAGTCATCGCAGGGTAATGCATTTAACACTGTTGATGATATTGTGGTGGCATCATCTACCAATATTAGCCACGATTACTCACACGTATTACCAAGCTTAAACTTATCACTTGCGATTGATGAGCAACAAACAGTTCGCTTTGGTGCGGCTAAAACAATCTCTCGTGCACGTTTAGACGAAATGAATGCATCTATTGACGCATCTTACAATACTACACAGGATGAAAATGGTAACTACTGGTCTGTATCCGGTGGTAATCCTAATTTAGAGCCAAAAGAAGCAACTGGTTACGATTTAACGTACGAAAACTACTTTAGTGATGAAGGTTACTTCTCTGCTGCATTTTTCTATAAAGACTTAACGCAGTGGATTTTTGATGGTAAATACGAAATTGATATGTCGGGTGTTGCAGATCCATCAACAGGTGAAATTCCTGCAACATCAGAGGGCACAGGTAGTGGTAAAGTAAATGGCGGCGGCGGTGACCTATACGGTTACGAGCTATCTCTAGCGTTACCATTTAAAATTTTCCACCCGTCACTTGAAGGCTTTGGTTTAATTGCAAGCCATACAGGTATTGAGTCTGATATTGAAGATCAAAACGGTAATGAGTACGAGCTACCGGGTCTTTCAGATAAAATTCAAAGCTTAACGGTTTACTACGAAATGAATGGTGTGCAATTACGTACTAGTATGCGTAAGCGTAGTGCCTTTAAAGGTGATGTATACGGTTTAGGTTTTAACACCGAGCAAGTAGATATCCTAGGTGAAACAATTTGGGATGTTCAAGCGGGTTATGACTTTTCTGAAGCCGGTATTGAAAGCCTTGAAGGTTTATCAATTCAGTTCCAAGTACAAAACTTAACAGAAGAGCCGTTTACATCGCTTTCTGGTGATAACGCGCTACAAGTTCGCGACTACCAAGATTACGGTCGTACTTACTTGTTAGGCTTTAGCTACAAGCTATAATAAAGATTGTGTGTAGGAGCCCTTGTAATTTGTGTTACAAGGGCTTTTTTATAGCTACTCTATCTAATACCAATCCGCAGTAAAACCTAATCATTTTGCGGGGCTAAACGTGGACAATAATATGAAACCAATAAAACACGTCGTAATCGCAGGCGGGGGCACAGCAGGGTGGATAACAGCCGCCTTGCTTAATAAAGTGTTAGGTAAAGTAATCAAAATAACCCTTATTGAGTCAAGTACTATTGGCACTATAGGCGTGGGTGAAGCAACAATTCCGCCTATTATTCAGCTTAATAACGCACTGGGTATAAACGAGCAAGAGTTTATAAACGCTACTAATGCATCTATAAAACTAGGAATTGAGTTCGAAAATTGGAAAACCACCTCTCATAGCTACATGCATGCTTTTGGCTCATTTGGAAAAGACTTCCCCTTTTGCGATTTTTACAATTTTTGGGTAAAAGGGCACATTAGCGGTACAGAAGAAAGCTTATGGGATTTTTCTCTTAACTACCAAGCAGCTAAACAGCATAAGTTTGCACCATTAAATACCATACCTAACACGCAATTACCTGGCTTAAGCTATGCGTACCATTTTGACGCAACTTTATATGCCGAGTTTTTAAAAAAGCTCGCAATGTCACGCGGTGTTGATCATATTGATGCCAAAATAGAGCAGGTTGAACAATGCCCTCTATCAGGGAATATAAAATCATTAACCCTTGATAACACACAGCAGATAAATGGCGATCTTTTTATTGACGCTACAGGGCAGCGCGCCTTACTCATAGAGCAAACCCTTAATACAGGTTTTGTAGATTGGTCTCATTACTTACCATGCGACAGCGCCGTGGCGGTGCAGTCTCAAGGTACTAGCGAGCTAAAACCTTATACGCGTTCAATTGCACATAGCGCATGCTGGCAGTGGCAAATACCGCTGCAAAGCCGAATAGGTAATGGCTTGGTGTACTGTAGCCGTTATTTATCTGACGATGCAGCAACGCAGTTATTATTAAATAATTTACCCGCTGAACCAATTACGGCGCCACGTGTTATAAAATTTAAAACAGGACGGCGCTTAAAGCAGTGGCATAAAAACGTGGTGTCGGTTGGTCTTGCTAGTGGCTTTTTAGAGCCGTTAGAGTCAACTAGTATCCACTTAATACAAAGTGCAGTAACCCGTTTAATAAAGCTGTTTCCACACAATGGCATAAGCGAAACTTTAGTTACTGAATTTAATAAGCAAAGCGTGATAGAAATAGAGCACATACGCGATTTTATTATTTTGCATTACAAACTGACGGAGCGAGAAGATTCTGCTTTTTGGCGACAATGCAAGCAAATGGACATTCCTCACTCATTGGCCCACAAGCTCAAATTATTTAAGGAAACTGGCAAAGTAGTGCGCGAAAACGATGAACTATTTGCCGAAGTTGCTTGGCAACAGGTATTTATTGGCCAAGGCCTCATCCCCGATGATTACAACAGTATTGTTGACTCATTAAGCAGTGAACAACTAAACGACTTATTTTCTACATTAAAAACGCTTATTACCTCAACAGTAGATCAATTACCCACTCATAAAGATTTTTTAGCAAAAATTAAAAAGGCCTGATGATGCGATTTTTAAACACACTTTTACTTGTAAGTGCCTGTACTTTACCAACCATTAGCTACGCACTTAACGTTGAGCCTGCTAATTGGTGGGTTGGCATGAACAAAAATACCATAACCATCATGGTGCATGAGCAAAATATTGCAAACGAGCAAATTAAATTAGCTAAATACAATGGTGTTAAGTTAAATAAAGTAACCCGTACAGATAACCCAAATTATGTATTTTTAAATATTACTATTACTGATACCGCTAAAGCAGGAACGCTTGTGTTTAACAGCAGCGAAGCGAGTCAAAATTTTGAGTTTTCACTACTTGAACGTAATAAAAACAGCGCAAACCGCCAAGGGTTTACATCAGCTGATACGCTTTATTTAATTAACCCAGATCGCTTTGCTAATGGTGATAAACAAAACGATAGCGTTCCTAGCATGTTAGAAGCCGCTGATCCTAGTACTAAGGGCGGGCGCCACGGTGGTGATATTCAAGGTGTTATAAACGCATTACCGTATTTAAACAATTTAGGCGTTACACAGCTTTGGCTTACCCCAGTGCTTGAAAACAACATGCCAGATTATTCTTATCATGGTTATGCAATTACAGATTTTTATAATGTTGACCCACGTATGGGCTCAAACCAGTTATATAAAACGCTCTCGGTAAAAGCAAAAGAGCAGGGCATAGGCCTGGTAATGGATATGGTTCTTAACCATTTTGGCTCTGAGCATACTTGGGTTAAAGATAAGCCAACTAAAGATTGGATTAACTTTAATGGCGAGTTTAAAAAAGGTAAAAACGCCACAAGCCATGCGCGCCAAACTATACAAGACCCACACGCGAGTGAATACGACAAGCGCCAGTTTAACGATGGTTGGTTTGTAGAAACCATGCCCGATTTAAATCAGCGCCAGCCACTGTTAAGTGAATACTTAATTCAAAATGCTATTTGGTGGATAGAATACGCCGATTTAAGTGGTATTCGTGTTGATACCTACTCTTACTCAGATAAAGCATTTTTGAGTGATTGGACAAAAGCCATAATGCAGGAGTACCCAAACTTTAATATTGTTGGAGAAGAGTGGACGTCAAACCCTGCTATTGCCTCTTACTGGCAACGTGGCAAGCATAACCAAGATGGTTATACATCAAGCTTACCAAGCGTGATGGACTTTTCGTTGCAAGAGTCGGTAATTCAAGCGCTAAATGAAGATGAAAGCTGGAACACGGGCTGGGTTAAAGTATATGAATCGTTAGCTAATGACTTTTTATACCCTGATACTAATAACATTATGGTATTTGCAGATAATCATGATATGAGCAGAGTTTACACCGAGCTTGGCCAAGACGTTGCTAAAACAAAAATGGCGATGACGTTATTTTTAACCACGCGTGGTATAGCCCAAATGTACTACGGTACGGAAGTGCTATTAGATAACACCCCAAGTAAAGACCATGGCGATATTAGAATAGACTTCCCTGGTGGATTTAAAGGCCAAACTCGGAACGCCTTTACGGGCGAGGGGCTAACAAAACAGCAAAAAGTGATGCATAACACCATCAGTACCTTGCTTAATTTTAGAAAAAGCAGCCCAGCACTTGATAAAGGAAAACTTGTGCACTTTACGCCTCAACAAGGCGTGTATAGTTACGCGCGTATTAGCGACGAGCAAACTGTGTTGGTATTTATGAATAAAAATACACAAACGCTACAAAAAAACATTGAGTATATGCAAGAGGTGATGCCTAACAGCACAACAGCATTTAATTTATTTACTCAAAAAACACAAAAGCTGGGCAAAACCATTGAATTACCAGCGATGAGCGCAACGGTACTCGTTTTAAAAACGCCACAATAGTAACCTGAATACGTATGCAGCAACTGTATGGTTGCTGCAGTAATCTTTAGTATAAAGTTAATAACAATACTGACAAAAAAGACACACAATGAAAAAATCAGTTTATGTACCCGCAGTACTTTGTAGTGCACTTATTGCTACAGGGTGTTCAGAAAATAACAAACCTGAGCAACCGCAAGCGCCTGCACACACACAAAATGAGCTTACCAAGCCGGTTGTATATCAAGTATTTACCCGTTTGTTTGGTAATACGGAAACAGCCAATGTGCCATGGGGCACTAAAGAGCAAAATGGTGTAGGTAAATTTGCCGACTTTAACGATGCAGCCATAAAAGGCATTAAAGAGCTAGGTACCACGCACGTTTGGTATACCGGTGTGTTACACCATGCGTTAGTAGGCGATTATACCGACTACGGCATTTCGCAAGATGACCCCGATGTAGTAAAGGGCCGTGCAGGTTCACCGTACGCAATTAAGGATTACTACGATGTAAATCCTGATTTAGCAGTTAATGTTACTCAGCGAATGGATGAATTTGGCGCACTTATTGAGCGTACACATAACCATGGCATGAAAGTCATTATTGATATAGTGCCTAACCATGTAGCACGAAATTACCAATCCCTTGGCAAACCTAAAGGCGTTAAAGACTTTGGCGCACAAGACGACACCACTAAAGCGTACGATAAAAATAATAACTTTTACTACGTACCAGGGCAGTCTTTTCAGGTGCCAACATCGCCAGAGTATAAAGTATTAGGGGGTAATGAACACCCATTAGCGGATGGCTTTTTTGATGAAACGCCCGCTAAATGGACAGGTAATGGTGCCCGTGCAGCAAAACCCGATATAAACGATTGGTACGAAACAGTAAAAGTTAATTATGGCGTAAAGCCTGATGGCAGCTACGACTTTGTTCAATTGCCAAGTGAATACAAAAATAAAGACTACCGTGCTCATTATGCATTTTGGCAAGATAAAGAGCTTCCTAACAGCTGGTACAAATTTAGAGACATAGCACTTTTTTGGCTCGATAAAGGCGTTGATGGCTTTAGATACGACATGGCCGAAATGGTGCCAGTAGAGTTTTGGAGTTTTTTAAATTCGTCGATAAAAATGCAAAAAAGCGACGCCTTTTTGTTAGCCGAAGTGTATAACCCGCTAATGTACCGTGCGTATATTCACCAAGGTAAAATGGACTACCTTTACGATAAAGTGGGCTTTTACGACACGCTAAAAGCCATTATGCAGGGTAAGCAAGCTGCTAATGCTATTTTTGCTGCCCAAAGCCAAGTTACTGATATTGAAGCGCACATGCTGCACTTTTTAGAAAATCATGACGAACAACGCATCGCGAGCCCTGATTTTGCAGGTAACGCTGCGTGGGGTAAACCGTCTATGGTGGTTTCTAACTTAATGAGCCGCGCACCCACGTTATTATATTTTGGTCAAGATGTGGGAGAAGATGGCTCAGAAAACGCAGGATTTGGTACAGCTACACGCACCAGTATTTTTGATTACATTGGTGTACCGGCGCATCAAGCGTGGATGAATAACGGCAAGTTTGACGGTGCTAATTTAACAAAAGAACAAGTAGCACTCCGTGATTACTATAAAGCCATTATGTCACTTAATAGTTTACCTGCTGTGGTTGGGGGTGAAATGACAGAGCTTAATGTAACAGGAAGCGAGCGAGTTGTTGGCTTTATGCGCAAACTTGGCCAACAAACGCTGTACGTATTAAGTAACTTTAGTGAACAACCTCAGACAATTACGGTTAATTTATCAAAAGTGCAATTAGCGGTACTTAGCGAACACACTCAATTGCATGACTTACTTGAGCAGCACAGCACCGAGATCACATCAGGGTCTCAAGGCGCAAGCTTCACACTCACACTTGATGCATTTAGCAGCGCAGTTTTAACTAATAAGGCTAATCATGAATAATCAAAATAATAATTATGACAGCAACAAACCAAACCTGAGTTTTTGGCAAATATGGAATATGTGCTTTGGTTTTTTAGGTATTCAATTTGGCTTTGCACTACAAAACGGCAATGTGAGCCGAATATTTCAAACATTAGGCGCACAAGTTGATGATATTCCCATTCTATGGGTTGCAGCCCCTCTTACTGGCTTAATCGTACAGCCTATTATTGGTTACTGGAGCGATAAAACGTGGGGGCGCTTTGGTCGCCGCCGTCCGTTCTTTTTTATAGGCGCAGTGTTAACAACGCTTTCACTATTTATTATGCCGCATTCACCAACGCTTTGGATTGCCGCTGGTATGTTATGGATAATGGATGCGTCAATCAACGTAACCATGGAACCGTTTAGAGCACTTGTTGGGGATAACTTGCCAGAAAAACAACGGGCTACAGGTTACGGGTTACAAAGCTTTTTTATTGGTATTGGTGCGGTACTAGCCTCAGCATTACCATGGATGATGACCAACTGGTTTGATGTAAGTAATACCGCAGCCCCAGGGCAAATTCCAGAGTCTGTTAAATACTCATTTTATTGGGGTGGGGTGGTGCTACTTGTTACTGTGCTTTGGACCGTTGCACGTACTAAAGAGTATAGCCCAGAGCAATTAGCGGCTTTTGAAAAGCAAAGCGCTCAACCAACTACCAGCAAACTGGTTGATATTAACTTTAATAAAGGCGCCATTATTTTTGTAGTGCTGGGTTTAGCAACCCTTGCATTAGTAATGGGCTTATCGCTTGAAAAAGAATTATACCTATTAGCTGGTGGTTTATTAGCGTTTGGTATTGTGCAGTGGATTGCAGCAGCGCTTAAAAGTGCTAACAAAACTCAAGGTGGTTTTTACCAAGTAGTACAAGATGTATTTACAATGCCAGAAGCCATGAAGCAGCTTGCATGGGTGCAGTTTTTTAGCTGGTTTACTTTATTTGCCATGTGGATTTATACCACCGCAGCAGTAACAAGCTTTCATTATGGTAGTAGCGATGCAACCTCTAAAGCATTTAACGATGGTGCAGACTGGGTGGGTATTTTATTTGCCGCCTACAATGGCTTTGCAGCTATTGCCGCTATGTGTATTCCGTTTTTAGTTAAAAAAATGGGCTTAAAAGGCGCGCATTTTTTTAATTTATTGCTGGGCGCATTAGGCCTTGGCAGCTTTATGTTTATTCAAGACCCTAAGATGTTACTTATACCTATGATTGGGGTGGGGTTTGCGTGGGCGTCTATTTTATCGCTGCCTTACGCCATGCTAAGTAACGCACTGCCAAGTAATAAAATGGGCGTTTACATGGGTATTTTTAATTTTTTTATAGTTATACCTCAGTTACTTGCCGCCAGCATTTTAGGGCTCATTTTACGCCACGTATTTTCTAATCAGCCTATTTACGCATTGTTAATTGGTGCAGCCTCGTTCGTTGTCGCTGCCGTTGCGCTAATGCGCGTTAAAAATTCAAATTAAGGACACACAATGAAAAAATATAACCTTATAACCGCCTCACTTTTAACGTTAGGTTTAACCGCTTGCGGCGCTCAAAACACAAGCACAACTAACGAAAGTACCACAGCACAGGTTACATCAGCACCAGGCGCCCCAGGCACAGAGCCTTTTTGGGCTTATGCGGGTAAAACAGGTATTGGCACGTCATACGAGCAATACCAAAACGGCCAATACAGTGATTCAGCTGCAACGGGCGATGTATCTAAGGTGTGGTTTTCAATTGCTAAAGGTATGATCACCGAAACCATGTTTGGGCTTATTCACCAAGCTCAAATAAAAGACATGCAATTTATAGTAACAGGTAAAGACTTTACCGTTAGTGAAGCTGATGATTTAGATGTCACCATTGATTACTTACATAAAGATGCACAAGGTCGCCCGTTATCGCTTGCCTACAAAGTAACTAGCACTGATAAACAAGGGCGCTTTAGCCTAGAAAAACACATTTTTACTGACCCAGATGGGCAAACATTATTTGTACGCAGTGTATTTAACACTGAGCTTGAAGGGCTAAAAGCATATGTGTCTGTTAATCCGTATATTAATAATAACGGGCTAGGTGACTTCGCTAAAACGACTGAGCAAGGCCTTGTCGCATGGGAAGACGATAACTATTTATCACTTCAATCAGCGACCTCATTTAAAGATAAAACAGTGGGCTTTACCGGTGAAAGCGATGGTATTAACGCACTTAAAACTACGCAATCTATAAATACACAATACACAAATACCGGCGATACAGCAGGTAATGTAAGCATGCTTGCAGAGCTTGGCGACATAAGCGCGAATACCACCTTTGATTTAGCACTTAGTTTTGGTAAAACGCAGCAGCAAAGTATAAAGCAAGGCGAAAAAAGCTTAGCAAAAGGGTACCAAGCGGTGCTTGATCACTATAACGGTAAAGGTGAAGCGCTAGGCTGGGAAGATTACCTACAAAGTCTCAAACCGCTCAATAAAATGATTGAACAAACAGCCGATAACGGTAAGCTTTTATACACCAGCGCCATGGTTCTAAAAGCACAAGAAGATAAAACACACGCAGGGGCATTAATTGCTTCTCTATCTAATCCATGGGGCGAAACTGTTTCAGCCAAAGAGGGCTCTACTGGCTATAAAGCAGTATGGGTGCGCGACTTTTATCAAGTAGCCATGGCCTTTATGGCACTCGGCGATACAGCCACAGCAAAAACAGCGTTTGAATACCTTGAAAAAGTGCAAGTAAATAGCAAAACACCAGGTAATAAAGGCGATACAGGCTGGTTTTTACAAAAAACGCACGTAGATGGTGAGCTTGAATGGGTCGGCGTACAGCTTGACCAAACAGCTATGCCTATTATGCTTGCTTGGAAGTTACATAAAGCCAATGTACTTAGTGATGAAGAGCTAAAAAGCTGGTACGGAAAAATGTTAAAACCCGCGGCTGATTTTTTGGTTGATGGCGGCCTTACTAAAATTTTATGGAACGACACGCAAATTACACCACCGGCAACCCAACAAGAGCGTTGGGAAGAGCAAAGCGGTTATTCGCCTTCGACTACTGCAGCAATAGTAGCTGGCCTTATTACAGCCAGTGATATTGCAACACTAAGTGGCGATGATACAAACGCAAAGCGCTACTTAGATACAGCTAAAAAATACAGCAGCGATATTGAATCGCAAATGTTTACCACTAAAGGTAACTTAAAAGGCGAGAATAGCGATGGCGAATACTTTATTCGTATAGGCCAAGATACCGATGCAAACTCAAACACTAAAATTAACGCTAATAATGGCCGCGAAGGGTTTAATAAAAAGCAAATTTTAGATGGCGGTTTTTTAGAGCTAGTACGGTATGGCGTACGCGGTGCAAATGATGAAAGCATCGTTAAAACACTACCTGAGTACGATGACGAAACACTAGAAGATAACCTACAAGTTAAATACAGCTTTAGCTTTGACGACGGCAGCGGCACATTTGCAGGCTACCGCCGCTATGGTAATGATGGCTACGGCGAAGATGAAGTAACGGGCACAAACTATGCCGAGGGTGGCAGTAATACACCAGGCCAACGTGGTCGTGTATGGCCGTTTTTCACAGGTGAACGTGGCCACTATGAAATAGCAGCAGCTAACGCAAACAACGCCTTTGATGATGCTAAACAAGCGCAAATTAAAAATAGTTATGTTAAAGGTTTGGAGCAATTTGCCAATAAAGGGCTAATGCTACCAGAGCAAGTATGGGATGGTGTAGGTGTAAATAAAGCTGGTCATGCGTTAGGCGAGGGCACAAACTCAGCAACGCCACTTGCATGGACACATGCAGAATACATTAAGCTTGTACGCTCACTCAGTGATAAACAAGTATGGGATTATTATCCAGTGGTTGGCGAGTCACTTAATTAGTTGTCTTAAAATCACACAAAAAAAGTTCCTAATTAGGAACTTTTTTTCTCTTAATTTAGTTTCGTTTTATGCAATGGTTCCTAATTGAAAAAAGTGTTGTGTGAATATTTATGCAGCTCAGCCAATATAATAATTAGTTATAAATCGCGTTTTGGCGTATAGGCTTTATCTTTTTTTACTGTTTCAGGCCCCTAAACTTACAAATGACAGGGTTGTTGTTGTGTTTGGCTCATTGTCTCCGTGAATAGTTATTGGTGTTAATTTTGTGTTCATTGTCCTGATTTTCTGTTCGTGCTATTTGCTTTTGTTAATCCATTGTTTCTATTGATATATCCATGGTTAACCGCTATCGCATTTTGTTGGCAAGTTTATTTTTATTGTGTTATTAATTTGTTTCTCTTGTAGGTTAAGAGGTGTTATTTAATTTATATAAGTAATTTTTATGTGAATTTAAATAATGTAATACATAAAAAATAATAATTTAATTATCTAGGGATAAATCAAGATGAACCATAATTTTTCTAAGACATTTAAACGCTCATTTACTGCTGCAGCAGTTGCAATGACGTTAAGTGCGGCAATGCCTGCAATGGCAGATAACGTTAACGGCGCTATAAAAGGTAGCTTAACGGCTCAGTCAGGTGTTTCGCTAGCGGGTGCAACAATAACAATAACAGATGACACTAAAGGTTATTCAAAAACGCTTATTGCAGGTTCTAACGGCGAGTTCGATCTAAAACAGGTACCGGTAGGCAAGTATAATATAGTAGTTTCACAAGCTGGTTTTGACCAAGCTCAAGTTAAAGATGTAGTAATAGGAGTTGGTAAAACAGCTCTTATTGAAATTCCACTAACTACAGGTAATATCGAAAGAATTGCAGTTGTCGGTGGTTCTATTCGTGCGATAGATGTTTCTGCATCAGAATCTTCACTCAATATTAGCTCTGAAGAACTAGAACTTTTACCTATATCTCGCTCTGTAACTTCAGTTGCATTGCTTGCGCCTGGCGCAACTGAAGGGGACAGTCGTTTTGGCGACCAAGCTTCATTTGGTGGTGCTTCTGTAGCTGAAAATGCTTATTACGTGAATGGTCTAAATATGACTAATTTCCGAAATGGTCTTGGTGGCGCAACAATCCCTTTCACCGCGTACGATAGCTTCCAAGTTAAAACGGGTGGTTATTCTGCAGAGTTTGGGCGTACTACCGGTGGATTAATCTCATCAGTTACTAAATCTGGTTCTAATGATTTTCACTTTGGTGTTGAAACGATTTATTCGTCTGACTCATTAAGTGAGCAAGCTCCTAATTCACTTTATAAACAAAATGATCGTTGTGAAGACGCTGATGGGCATTGTATTGGTGATTTATATGTTAATAACCAAGACGACTATGACAACTCATTTGAAACAAGTATTTATGCTTCAGGTGCGATAATTGAAGATACATTATTTTTCTATGGTATTTACACTGCAAGAGATAATGACTACGAATATGGTAATGCATCTCAAACAGATTTAACAGTTGAAAAAGATGATGACCCATATTACCTAGCACGCTTTGACTGGAATATTAACGAAGATCATCAACTAATGCTTTGGGGCTTTAGTGACAAACGCACTTATTCAGAAAAAACAATTTCAGATCCTCAAGGAAATGGTAATTATACTGTAGATGGTGGCACAGCTTATCATAAGCGAGGCGGAGAAAGTTTTGCAGTTCGCTATACTGGTAACCTTACAGATGATCTAAGTATGTCAGCAATGTTTGGCCAAGTTAAGTTTTCAGAAACTGATTACTCAGACTTCGATGATTGTCCTACAGGTTATGATGCCGATTTGGGTGAGGATACTACATGTTATGTAAACTTTACCGTTGGTGAAAATGAAGATAAACGCGAGCAATTGCGAGTTGACTTTGATTACTACCTAAACGATGAGCACACGTTAAGATTTGGCTATGATTCTGAAACTAATACAGCTGATTCAACAACACAAAACTCTGGTGGCGTTTACTACTATTATCGTACATATGAAGAAGGCGCAAGGCTGGCTAATGGTTATGTCTTACCTGAAGAAATGAAGACAACACGTGTACGCGATTATAAAAATGGCGGTTCGTTTGAAGTAGAAAACTGGGCTATTTATATTGAAGATCAATGGTCAGTTACTGAAGATTTAACATTAACATTAGGCCTCCGTAATGATAGCTTTACTAACTACAATGCAGATGGCGAAGAGTTTGTTTCTATTGATAACCAAATTGCTCCTCGTATAGGTGGTTCTTGGGATATTAATGGAGATGGCGATAGTAAGTTGTTCTTCACTGCTGGTCGTTATTATCTACCAGTAGCAGCTAATACAAATATTCGTTTAGCTGGTGCAGAAACGTATATCCAAACTTGGTACGCCTATGAAGGGTTAAATGCTGACGGTACCCCTGTTGGTTTAGGTACTCAGCTAGGTGAACCTGCTATTTCTAATGGTGGTGACGGTACTGCAAAACCATCAAATACCTTATCTGATAAAGATCTTGAACCTATGTATAACGATGAGTATATGATTGGTTATCAAGCAGCAATTAATGATGATTGGTCTTGGGGAGTCAAGGCTACTTACCGTGTTTTAGGTAATCAAATTGATGATGGTTCTTATATCTTTAGTGATGAAAATGGTGAATATTTAGGTGAAAACTGGTTCTTATTTAACCCTGGTAATGGCGCTACTTTCAATTTCGATCTTGATGGTGACGGCACCACTGAAGAATATAGCTTTAGTGCAGAAGAGTTAGGTTATCCGGATGCTAAGCGTAAATATGCATCAGTTGATTTAACATTAGAGAAAACATGGGATCAGGTTTGGTCTTTAAAAGCGCTATACACATGGTCTCACAACTATGGTAATACAGAAGGTTTTGTTAAATCTGATAATGGTCAAGATGATGCAGGTCTTACGCAAGATTGGGATTACCCTTATTTAATGGATGGTGCTAATGGTAATCTACCTGCAGATCGTCGTCATAACATTAAAATTTATGGTGCTTTTGCTGTTACAGAAGACTTCTTGATCGGTGCTAATGTTAATATCGCATCTGGACGTCCTTGGACTGCTTTAGGTCAAGGTTATACTCCAGATCCTGATCAATACCAATATGGTGATACTTACTATGTAGGTGACAAACGTTTCCCTCGTGGCAGCATGGGTACTACACCATGGACAGCACGCTTAGATCTTAACTTTACTTATAACCTTCGCTTTAACGATCAGAAAGTTCGTTTAGCTATGGATGTATTTAACGTATTTGATGCTTCTACTGAAACTCGTTACGACGAAGCTGCAGAAATAGCTGCTGGCGATGGAAATGCTACGTTTGGTTTAGCTCAGTCTTACCAGTCTCCTCGTAGAATTCAATTATCTGCGTCTTACGATTTTTAATAACTTGTTAGTATGAGTTAAAAGTTGTTTAATTAAAGCCTCGTTAGAGGCTTTTTTTATATCTAAATTTTGTATTTTTATGAGATATGAATAGATCAGAAAGAAAAGTGAAATGAATAGATAAAAATATACTGAATAAATTAGTGTCGTTGTAACTTCCAATTAAAACCGTTTATAAATTCTACTTTATTTTATCAGCCCGGCTCAGCTTGAACTTCTAGGAATGAGAATAGGAGGCAACAGGGTGCTTTGAACTTCTTCACCACGTATCAGTTTTAATAGGTTCTCTACTAACATTTGCCCAGCAATAGTGGTGTTTTGTTCTATTGTAGTTAGGGGGGGGTTTACATAACTTGCAATGGCTATATTATCAAAGCCGACTACCGCAACATCTTTCGGCACGTTGATATTTGCTTCTTTAAGTGCGCGTATAGCCCCAATAGCAATTAAGTCACTTGCAGCAAATAAGGCGTTAAATTTAATATTATTAGCAATTAGTGAGCGTGTTGCGTGATAGCCAGATTCTTCAGTAGAGATAGCATTAGCCATTTTACGTTCATTTATTTTAACGTTGTTAGCCAATAGCTCATCTTTAAAACCCTGAAAACGACTAAAAAATTCGGGGCTGTGATCAGAGGCGTCACCAATAAAAGCGCAATCAGTTCTGCTATGCGCAATAAAGTGCTCAGCGGCGAGCTTACCGCCACCGTAGTTATCACAACAAACAGTTAAATCGGGACGGTTATCTACCGTTGCACCCCAGCAAACAAACTTAGTATTTTGTTCAAGTAAGGTGTTAAATTTTGGTTGGTAATCAATGTAATCGCCATACCCGAGTAAAATAATGCCATCAGCTCTGTGGCTATCTTCATAGTCTGCTTGCCAATCAGCACTGGCCGATTGAAATGAAACTAATAAATCGTAACCTTCTTTAGCGCAAGCACGGGTAATACTGCCAAGCATGGCTAAAAAGAAAGGATTTATTTGGGACTCGTCAGAAGTAGGATCTTCAAACAACAATAATGCAAGCGTACTACTTTGTTGAGTGCGAAGGTTACTCGCATTTTTATCAACTTTATAATTAAGCTTTTTGGCTATATCGAAAACACGCTTGCGTGTTTCTTCATTAACAAGGTGGCTGTTACGTAAAGCGCGAGATACAGTCGATTGAGATACCCCTGCATAGTGGGCAATATCAAATGAGGTAGCTTTACCTTTCATTGTTACAACTTAATTAAATTGATAAATAATTGTGTCATTTTCGTTTATTGATGAATAATTTCAAGCTTTTTGTGAATTAACGTATATTTTTATTGATAAATTCCTGACACCGGTGTCATAATGTCAGTGTTTTATCATTTTGTTGTCAAAACGTATTCGCTGTCTATATCTTTATAGGCAGCATTTTTTACTGTGATAGCTACTTTGAGGTGATAGCTCAAAGTATAAATAACAATGGTACACCATTGTAAAATAATAAGCATGAGTCGCTTAACAAAAGAGATAATACTATGAGCCCAAACGCTTCTGCCCAATTTGATCCCATCTTAGTTGCTGATGTCGGCGGCACTAATGCCCGCTTTGCTTTAATAACTGCTTTTAATGAACAGACTAACCAATTTATAATAGAGCACATTAATATTTTTCCTAGTGCCAATTTTGGTTCTCTTGAAAGTGCGCTCGAGCAATATTTACAAACCGTCCCACATATTGCACCCAAACGCGCATGTTTAGCCGTTGCAGGGCCAATAAAAGCCGGGCAAGTGCATTTAACCAATTTAGGTTGGCATTTTAGCGTCAGTGAATTTAAAACTCATTTTGATTTACAACAACTTGAAGTCATTAATGATTTTGCTGCCTTTGCTTACGCTGCCCCTTACTTAGATCCTAAACAAAATGTCATTGTTAAATCAGGTCAAGCTGATGATAACGCAAACATTGGTGTTATAGGTCCAGGTACTGGTTTTGGTGCCGCGTGCTTAGTTAGAACGTCTCAATCTACCGCAGTGCTAAGTTCAGAAGGGGGGCATATATCACTTGCACCTGTTAATGAACTCGATACTTTATTATTAAATGAGTTACGTAAAGATCATCCCCATGTTTCTATCGAAACAGTTTTTTCAGGTCCTGGCATAACGCATTTATACAAAGCAATGTCTGCGGTTAAGGGTGTAACAGCTAAAAATTTAGATGCCGCACAAATTAGCAGCCTTGCAAATAGTGGTGAATGTGATGTGTGTGATGCAACCTTAAACCAGTTTTGTGATTGGATTGGCAGTGTTGCCGGTGATTTAGCGGTTGTTTATGGCGCGTTAGGTGGATTATTTATTGGCGGTGGAATACTACCTCGTATGCAAGCGAGACTTCTTGAGAGTCGTTTTGTTGAACGATTTTCGCAAAAGGGTATTATGTCGCAGTACGCAGGACAAATCCCTGTAACACTCGTAACACAAGACAACATACCGCTTATTGGCGCTGCTGCGTGTTTACACAATAGCAAATAGGGCTTTGGTCTTACAGGTTGTATTTGGATAATGGACAGATGAAAAAAGTAACCATAAATAGTGTAGCAAGCCATGCAGGGGTTTCTAAAAAAACCGTCTCACGCGTGTTAAACAATGAGCCTAATGTAAGTGCCGCCACCCGAGAAAAGGTGCTTGCGGTATTTAAAGAGCTTGATTACACCCCAAATCCAATTGCACGAGGTCTTGCTCAAAATCGTAGCTTTATTATTGGCTGTTTATACGATAACCCAAGTAAAAGTTATATTACCCGAGTGCAAACGGGCGCCTTAGAAGCGTGTAAAGAAAACAACTATAATTTATTGATACACCCTTGTGAGTTTCGTGGTGAAGCACTTATAAATAATATTGAGCAATTACTACAAACTTCTCGATTAGATGGCATTGTGCTAACACCTCCTTTTGGTGATTTTGCTGAGCTTGCTTCTTTTTTAAAATCTAAAAAAATTCCTTATGCAAGAGTTGCTTCAGCTTTACTACAAGATGATTCAATTTCAGTGCGTAGTAACGACGAGCAAGGCGCATTTGAGATTACCGAGCATTTAATTAACCTCGGTCATAAATCTATAGCCTTTATTAAAGGGCACCCGGATCACAGTGCCACGCAACAACGTTTTAAAGGTTACAGGCGTTCACTTGCAAGCCATGGTATAGAATTTGATGAGCGCTTAGTCGAGGAGGGTAACTTTAGTTATCACTCAGGTGTAGATAGTGCACGCAGCATATTAGATTTATCCCCTAGGCCAACCGCTGTATTTGCATCAAACGATTACATGGCGGCTGCCGTACTTAAATTAGCAACTCAGCGCCAATTAAAAGTGCCTGATGACATTTCAATAGCTGGGTTTGATAATGCGCCCATTGCACGTCATATCTGGCCTGGGTTAACAACGATTGCACAGCCCGTTGAAGAAATGACTAAACAAGCCGTAACGCAACTTATTTCACACATAGCTCAACCACAAGAGCAGCCGTATCAGGTAACGCTTGAGTCGCGCTTGATTACACGCGAGTCTACCTCAGCAATAAAATAGTGAGTTTAAAACACTTTCACAGTAGCCCGAATATGAGTGACGCTTATTCGGGCTTTTTTTACTCTGAACTTGCTAAAACATGGTTTGTGCCTAAAAATCAATTAGGTCATTATTCGGTCATGTTAAAATATTAAACTATTTTTGTTACCCGGGGTTGACACCGGTGTCATTGCTATGCGTTAATACAGTGACACCGGTGTCAGGGTTGTTGTGAGAGGCTCCCTGGTAGCGTACCTTTGAACGGGTAAATCAAAGATGCTCAGTACAGTTATTTACGTGGAGTCTGTAGTTGCTACTGAGCCTTTATCCTCTAACTAATAGAGATGAGTTAAATTATGTTACATCCTCGTATTCAAGAAGTTACCCAGCGCGTTATCGAACGCAGTAAAAATACCCGTCAAGATTATTTAGATCGCATTTCGCACGCAAAAAAACAAACAAGAGTTCGTGCCGGTTTAGGTTGCGGAAATATAGCCCATGTTATGGCTGCATGTAGCAGTGATGACAAAGCGCGCTTAAAGGCTGATGAGCAACCAAATCTTGCTATTATCAACTCATACAACGACATGTTATCGGCTCATGTGCCATACAAAGACTACCCAGATTTAATTAAAGACATTGCAACAAAATACGATGCTACAGCTCAAGTTGCTGGTGGCGTGCCTGCAATGTGTGATGGTGTTACGCAAGGGCGTGACGGCATGGAACTTTCACTTTTTTCTCGCGATGTAATTGCTATGTCTACGGCAATTTCCCTTTCGCACGATGTGTTTGATGGCGTTTTTTGTTTAGGCGTTTGCGACAAAATCGTCCCGGGTTTATTAATTGGTGCATTGTCGTTTGGTCATTTACCTGTGTTCTTTTTACCAGCAGGTCCAATGCAATCAGGTATTCCGAATAAAGAAAAAGCACGTATTCGCCAAAAGTTTGCACAAGGTTTAGTGAGCCGCGAAGACTTACTCGAAGCTGAAAGTGCGTCTTATCACAGCGCTGGTACATGTACGTTCTACGGTACTGCCAATTCAAACCAAATGTTGATGGAAATAATGGGCTTACACCTTCCAGGTAGCTCGTTTATTAACCCTTACACTGAGCTTCGCGATGGCCTTACAGGTAATGCTGTAGAGACAATGCTTAAGCAGCTTATAGATGATAAAGAAAGCCCGTGTTTAGCCGATGTGATCAGCGAAAAAACGATTATAAACGGTTTAGTAGGCCTGCTTTCTACAGGTGGTTCTACTAATCATGCAATCCATATTGTTGCGATAGCAAAAGCTGCCGGCATTCAGGTTACGTGGAAAGATATGTCTGACTTATCAGAAGTTGTACCACTTCTTACACGTATTTACCCTAACGGCTCAGCTGATGTAAACCACTTTCAAGCAGCAGGCGGTATGGGTTTCTTAATGCGAGAACTAGCAAGCGCTGGTTACTTACATACAGACGTTAAAACAATGCTTGGCGATGGTTTAGCACCATATATGACAGAGCCTCGTTTGGATAAAGACGATAGCTTGATCATGAGCGACTCAACTGGCCCAACTAAAGTTAAATGGGTAGATTGCCCAGCAAACTCGCACGATGAAGAAGTACTTCGCCCAGTGAGTAACCCATTTAGTAAGCAAGGTGGTCTGCAACTTCTAACTGGCAACTTAGGTAAAGCTGTTATCAAAGTGTCAGCTGTTGCTGAAGAACATCAAACCGTTACTGCTCCTGCAAAAGTATTTAGTTCACAAAGTGCTCTGCAAGATGCATACACTCGTGGCGAATTAAACCAAGACTTTATTGCCGTGCTAAAAGAGCAAGGCCCTAAAGCGAAAGGTATGCCAGAGCTACACAAGTTAACGCCAGTAATGGCAACGCTTCAAGATGAAGGCTTTAAAGTAGCCATTGTTACTGACGGTCGTATGTCGGGTGCATCAGGTAAAGTACCTGCTGCTATTCACTTAGCACCAGAGGCAGTAGAAGGCGGCATTATTGCTAAAATCCGAGAAGGCGATTTAGTGACGCTTGATGCGCCAAACGGAATATTAAAAGTACACGTTAGCGACGAAGAACTTGCTAAGCGTGAAGCAGAGCTTAGCCTGCCAAGTGCAACATTTGGTACAGGTCGTGAATTATTTACTGGATTTAGAAATATCGTAAGCAGTGCCGATTTAGGCGCGAGTGCTTTTGGGCTTGAATAAATATTAGCCATACTGGGTAATGAGGAACAAGTAATGAGTATTGAAAAAATCTTAGCATCGGCACCCGTAGTGCCAGTGGTTGTAATCGAAAAATTAGAAGATGCAGCACCACTTGCAAGAGCTTTATACAACGGTGGCTTAAAAGCCTTAGAAATAACACTACGTACACCCATTGCTGCAGAAGCTGTAAAGCTAATGAAAGCAGAAGTACCTGAAGCCTATGTAGGTACTGGTACGGTAGTAGATAAGGCAAGTTTTGATCTTTCGGTTGCCGCTGGTGCTGATTTTATGGTGAGTCCAGGTGTTAGTGATGAGCTTATTGCTTTAGCTAAAACATCAGATATACCATTTTTACCAGGCGCTGCAACTGCAAGTGAAGTTATGCAACTTGCGTCGCATGGTTTTAAGTATTTAAAATTCTTCCCAGCAGAAGCTGCAGGCGGAACAGCTATGCTTAAATCAATCGGTGGCCCATTACCACATATTACTTTTTGCCCAACTGGCGGCATTAGCCTAGCAACTGCTCCTAATTATTTAGCGCTTAACAACGTTATTTGTGTTGGTGGTACGTGGATGCTAGATAAACAACTAATTGAAAATAAAGACTGGCAAGCAATTGAAGCGCTTGCTCGCCAAGCAAGTGAACTTAAATAGGAGTCTAAAATGATTAATGTAGCAATTAACGGGTACGGCCGTATCGGTAGAAATGTTTTACGTGCACTTTATGAGTCAGCTCAAAACAGCGAAATTAAAATTGTAGCAATTAACGATTTAGCACCAGCTAACGTAAATGCCCATTTAACGCAATATGACTCTGTTCATGGTCAATTTTCAAAAAAAGTAACACTTGAAAACAACACTATGCTAATTGGGGATGACGTAATTACGTTAACGCAAGAGCGTGACCCTGCAAACTTACCGTGGAAAGAGCTAAACGTAGATATCGTTTTAGAATGTACTGGTTTTTTCACTAAACGTGATGACGCTGCTAAGCACATTACTGCAGGCGCTAAAAAAGTAATCGTATCTGCTCCAGGTACTGGTTTAGATGCAACAGTAGTGCATGGTGTAAACAGCGACGTAATTAATGCTGACAGCAATATCATTTCTAACGCTTCTTGTACTACTAACTGTTTAGCGCCAATTGCAAAAGCAATTAACGACACAGTAGGTATTGAGCAAGGTAGCATGACGACTATTCACGCTTACACCAACGATCAAAACTTATCTGACGTTTACCACCCAGATTTATACCGTGCGCGTAGTGCAACTCAATCTATGATCCCAACAAAAACAGGTGCTGCGGCAGCTGTTGGTTTAGTATTACCAGAACTTGCTGGTAAATTAGATGGTATGTCGGTACGTGTACCTACAATCAATGTTTCTTTAGTTGATTTTACGTTTATCACTAAGCGTGATACGACTGCAGAAGAAATCAATGCAATCATGAAAGAAGCATCAACGGGTTCAATGAAGAGTATTTTAGAATATAACGAGCTTCCGCTTGTTTCTATCGACTTTAACCATAACCCAGCGTCGTCTATCTTTGATGCAACGCAAACTAAAGCCAATGGCAAACTAGTTAAAGTAATGGCTTGGTACGACAATGAGTGGGGTTTCTCAAACCGCATGTTAGACCAAGTTAAAGCATTAGGTCAGTACTTATAATTGACCTTGTAAAAGTTTAGCTTTATCCAACCAAGCCACGCATTGCGTGGCTTTTTTGCGTTTAGTTTATCTGTATATTTGCAATTCAAAATTAGAAGGGAACTATTTGTATTTTTTATACCCTAAATTTTGTTAATATGTGGGTGTGTAAATCAATGGAATTTCGTTGTATTTAATCAACTCAACGACGCAAGGAATAATAAAAATGATCAGAGCTCTATCGCGAAAAGTATTTCGCACAAATCATCTTCAGATAGGTGAGGGCAACATAAGTGGCTACATAGCCTGCTTTTTAGCAATACTGAGTTGCTTAGGCGTATTAGCGTTTCACTTTCCTGAATATTTAACCACACCAGAGCTGAGAAAAAGCTACAGCGTCGACTTTTTACGTCAGCTTATGTTTGCATCATTATTGGTCTCGGGCAGTTTAGGATTACTTAACTTTGTACGTAATACCAATAAGCGTTTAGGGGCTACAGCGTGGTTTTTTATTTTACTCGCTATTATGTTTGGCGGACCAAACGTTGAAGTAAACGAATTTGCTTCTGATACACCTTATATAGGGCTTGATTGGTTTATTTTAGATTTACTCGGCTCAACACTTATATTTATTGTGATTGAAAAGTTATTACCTCATCGTAAAGATCAAAAAATATTACGTAGCGAATGGCGAGGCGATTTAAACCACTTTTTTGTAAATCATTTAATTATTGGTTTTGTATTACTCGTTACTAACCACTTTGTGCATTATGGCTTTGGCTGGGCTGTATCATCTACAGTACAAGGTTATATAGAGCAAACACCCTTTATAGTGCAGTTGTTTTTAATAATACTCGTGGCTGATTTAATGCAGTATTGGGTGCATCGTGCCTATCACGAAGTCCCTTTATTATGGCGCTTTCATGGCGTACATCACAGTGCTAAAGAAATGGATTGGTTAGCGGGCTCTCGCCAGCATATTCTTGAAATACTCGTAACGCGCAGCTTAGTGCTCACGCCTATATTTGTACTTGGTTTTTCACAGCAAATAATTAGTTTGTACGTAATAATTGTGGGTTTGCAGGCTGTGTTTAACCATGCAAATGTGCGTGTGAAATTTGGTTGGCTAAAATATTTTATGGTTACACCGCAGTTTCACCATTGGCATCATGCGTCAGATAAAGCCGCGATTGACCGAAATTACGCTGCACATTTTTCGTTTTTAGATTATGTGTTTGGTACTGCTGTTAAAGGCCAAAAAGAGTGGCCACAAGCGTATGGTGTAGTCGGGGATTACATGCCCGTAGGTATGCTTAAACAACAGGTTTACCCGTTTAAGCGCACTAAATAAGTACGGAAAATCCGAATAAACATAAAATAAAAGCGAGTAAGATGTTACATTTTGCTCGCTTATATTATTAATATTAAATTTATTTTAGCTCTGCTAATAACTCAGTAAATGTAGGTCTTTGATTTAATGTAGGTTGCATGGCACATTTTGCCATATCGGACATTTTAACAAAGAGCTCACTTTGTTTATCATCGCCAGTTACCGTGCCTATTAAGTCTTCAATTAAACACCCTAATGCACGTACTTCAATTAACTCGATTTGCTTTTGTTGATAATCACTTAACATGGCTAAGTTTGTGGCTGCACCAAAATCACCAAATAATACATCAGCATCTTTGTTTATCATGGTGTTATGCGCATACACGTCGCCATGGCTTACTTTACAAATATGCAAGTGATGTAAGGTACTTACCATTTGCTGTGCAATTTTTAAAATAGCGTGAGTTGAGTAATGGCAATCATCATTAAAGGTATCACGAGTACAGGTTTCAAGGCTTGGAGGCAGGCCTAAATTAGCAAAGCTTTTATCTATTAGCTCCATTACTAAACCTAGCTGATCACTTTGCTCAATGTAGGCAAGTACTTGAATTAAATTAGCGTGATCGCCTGCTTGTAAGCAGCAATTTACTTCATCAAGCGGGTAGCCGTCGCTGGTAATTGCGCCTTTAAATAATTTAATCGCTACAGCACTTTCAATAGCTTGTGCTAAATGAATAACGCCCGATGCACCTTGGCCAATAACATGACTAAGTGTGTAATCGTTAAGAGACTTATTTTCTAAGCAGCTTTTTGTAAGGCACTGGGCTTTATTAAAATCGTTACCGGCAAACGCAAGCCAAGCAAGTTTAGGCAATTCAAACAGCCAGTCGTCTACGTGTGTTAAGTTATTAGCAGAGAGCCTAACAAGCTCAAGGTTTTTACACTGCGCCATGCTACTTGGCAGTTGCTTAAGTTGATTGCCTGCAAGCGCAAGCTTTTTAAGCTGGGTATAATTACCGAAATCTTCAGGCAATTCGCTTAACGTATTATCGGTGAGTATTAGCCACTCAATATTTTTTGGCAGGCTGTTTAAAGCAAATTCAGAAATTTGGTTACCTTTAAACGCGACCATAATTAAAGCAGGGCATTTAGCGAGCACTTTAGGAATATGCTTAAACTGATTAAACGATAAAAACACACGCTTCAGGTTTGTTAAACAGGCAAATTCATCAGGTAGTGTTGATAAGTTATTATTTGATAAATCGAGAACTTCAAGCGTGTCAGCTAAGCTAAAGATTTCTTCAGGAAATGTCGTTAGCTCTTCTACCAATTGCAGGCGAGTAGCACCAACAAGTTTGCCACTTTTAAGCTCTTTAAGGGAGTTCATATTAATACCATGTTCTAAAAATGAAAAAGCCAACATAGCTGTTGGCTTAAAGTCGTTCTAACTTACTAAATCGCTCTTTAGAATTGCGCGTTATGGTAAACGTTTTGCACGTCGTCGCAATCTTCTAACATTGCTAAAAAGCGTTCCATAACTTCAACGTCTTCGCCTTCAATCGGTGTTTCAATTTGTGGCACAAAGCTAATTAGGTCTTCGTCAAATTCAGTCACGCCCATTTCTTCAAGCGCTGTACGTGTATTGTTGTACTCTGTGTGAGGAGCAAAAACAGTAACTTTACCGTCATCTACTTCTACGTCAGTTACATCAACATCAGCCATCATAAGAGCTTCAAGTACTGCTTCGTCGTCATCACCGTCAAATACAAAAATAGCAAGGTGATCAAATAAATGTGAAACAGAGTTTTGAGCGCCAATTTTAGCATTCGCTTTGGTAAAACAAACACGTACATCAGCAAAGGTACGCTTGTTGTTGTCTGTTAAACAGTCAACAATAATCATACAGTTACCAGGGCCGTAACCTTCGTAACGTGTTGCTGCGTAGTCTTCACCGCCGCCGCCTTTTGCTTTGTCTATTGCGCGGTCAATAACGTGTGCTGGTACTTGGTCTTTTTTAGCGCGTTCAATTAAACGACGTAATGATAAGTTACCATCTGGATCTACACCGCCGTTTTTTGCACAAATATAAATTTCTTTGCCGTACTTAGAATAAACTTTAGTTTTAGCACCCGCAGTCTTAGCCATTGAATCTTTTTTGTTTTGGTAAGCTCTTCCCATCTGCGTTTCGCCTTAATATATGTAAATAATAGAATAAAATTATAATGCGTATTCTAAAGGTAAATGCATTCAAGGGCTAGTAAGTATTAAAACAGATTAAATCGGTAACGTTTAAAAGCCATGTAAACTGTATTTTATTAATGGGATCATCGAGGGTTCTAGACGTTGGAATTATATCTATTATGTGTAAATTTAATTCAATAAAAAAGCAACCTGTATAACAGGTTGCCTTACTAAGTAATAAAAAGTAAGTGTTACTTACCAAATACGTACACGCTCATCTTCAGGAAGGTATAACGCATCGCCTGGTTTTACATCAAACGCTTTGTACCATGCATCATGGTTACGCGGCGCTTGTGCTCTAAAGCGACCTGGGGCATGTGTGCCACCACGCAGTTGGTTAAGCATGCTTTGCTCAGTACGTTTTTCTTTCCATACTTGTGCCCACGCAAGGAAGAAACGCTGATCGCCAGTAACGCCGTCAATAACAGGCGCTTCTTTACCATTTAAACTGAGCTTGTACGCGTGATAAGCCATTGATAGCCCACCTACATCACCAATGTTTTCGCCAAGGCTATTTCGACCATTAACAAAATTACCTTCGATTGGCTCGTATTTACTGTACTGCGCAGCCAGTTGATCGGCTTTTTTGTCAAATGCAGCGCGGTCAGCATCAGTCCACCAGTTACGTTGCACACCGTTTTCGTCAGATTTTGAACCTTGATCGTCAAACCCATGACCCATTTCATGACCAATTACAGCGCCAATACCGCCATAGTTTACAGCCGGATCGGCATTTGGATCGAAAAACGGCGGTTGTAATATCGCAGCCGGAAATACAATTTCATTAAACGAGCTATTGTAGTAAGCGTTTACGCGTTGTGGCGTCATGCCCCAGCGGCTACGGTCTGTTTTTTGTAGCTCTTTTTCAACACTTTCTGCATGAAAAAATTCACGCATGTTTTTCACATTACCGATTAAATCGTTTTTAGTAATGCTTAAACCATCATAAGACTGCCAAACATCGGGATAACCAATTTTTGGTACAAATGCAGCCAGTTTAGCGCGCGCATTTACTTTAGTTTCATCGCCCATCCACTCTAGGTTATCAATACGTTCACCAAGAGCTGTACGTAGGTTTTCAACCAGCTCAGACATTTGTTGTTTTGACGACTCAGGGAAGTAACGCGCTACGTATATCTTACCAATAGCAAAACCAAGCGAACTTGTGCCTGACATTTCACTTATTGCACGTTTCCAACGAGGGCGAGGCTCTTGCTGTCCGTTTAGTTCTTTACCAAAAAAAGCAAAGTTAGTATTAAATACGTCCTCTGATAGTAAACCTGCGTTACCGCTAATAGCGTGATACGTTAGGTAGTCTTTCCATACTGCAATATCTTCTTGATTGATTAGCTCAATCATCGCTTTTAT
The DNA here is from genome assembly GCF_014163875.1 of Pseudoalteromonas sp. SR43-3. Taxonomy (NCBI): domain Bacteria; kingdom Pseudomonadati; phylum Pseudomonadota; class Gammaproteobacteria; order Alteromonadales; family Pseudoalteromonadaceae; genus Pseudoalteromonas; species Pseudoalteromonas sp. SR43-3. Next base: position 44,080 of record NZ_JACJEC010000001.1, read on the forward strand.
TGGCTCAGGCTGAGATACATTTAACTGAGGTACTTTATAACCTGTTTGCGCAAAATATAAATCCCAGTTAAAGCCAGGATAAGCAGTGCTTAAATCGGCACGTTCAACTTGGTTTAGGGTTAAGTCGCGATTACGGCGCTTTTCACGAGGCCAATGACCTTGTGCAATTTTGGTTTCAAGATCAACTATTGCTTGAGCGCGCTCAGCGGTATTTTCTACTCCTGCAAACTTAAGCATGTCAGCAATGTGAGCAACATAAGCTGTACGGGTTTTTACAAAGCGCTCAGCGTCTTCAAGGTAGTAAGAACGATCTGGTAAACCTAAACCACCAGCACCTAGTGACATTTCATATTTATTAGGGTCTAGGCGATTAAACCACATACCGCCGCCAAAAGGGGCTTTATTACCGGTTAACCAAGACTTACCAAACATCTCAGCTAAATCGTCAGTTGACGCTATATCACTAATTTCACTTAACAATGGCTTAATAGGCGCTACACCGAGTTTATTAAGTGTTTCGGTATCCATATACGCATTGTAAAAATCAGCAACGAGTTTTTCTTCTGCGTTTAAATCTTTACGTGCGGCTATTTCTTCAATAATAGCTTTAACATCGCCTTCGCTGCGCTCAGCTAATCCAGAAAATGCACCATAGCGGGTTTTATCTGCAGGCATTTCGTAGTTGTCATACCACGTGCCGCTGGCATACATAAAAAAGTCATCGCCTGGTTTCACGGCTTCGTTACGAGCTGTTAGATCAACACCAAAACTACCTAACTCTGCTTTTTCTGTCACTGCTGCAGTGACTACTTTAGGTTGTTGCTCGTGTGTTTTTGTTGTTTGAGGCTCTGAACAACCGGTAATAAATGTGGCAGCTAATGCTGCGGCAATTAAACTCTTTTTCATTACTTACTCCTGAGTATCACTGATTTAATTAAAGCAGCAGTGAATTATTTTTATTGTTACGAATATTTAACTTATCGATTGTTATTGATATTAATCAGACAAACAAATCTTTTGAGGTGAATCACCACAGTGCTCGATAAAACTAATATAGGAGAAAAGAGAAAGGCTAATAGGTTCTATAAACGCTTTATTTAGCTCGAATACTTGAAGGTATCCGAGCTAAGAGGGGTCACACACTATTTATTTTTTATGCTGTAGTTCCCACATACGGGCGTATTCTCCGGCGAGTGTAAGTAATTCATCGTGCTTACCTTGCTCAATAATTTGTCCGGCTTTGAGCACAATAATGGTGTCTGCATCGGTAATAGTAGATAACCGATGAGCAATAACAATACTCGTATGGTTACTGGCAACTTCACGCATTGCTGCGAGAATTGCTTGCTCAGAATGAGAGTCGAGTGCAGATGTTGCTTCATCAAAAATTAAAATAGGGGATTTTTTCAAAATAGCGCGGGCAATGGCAATACGCTGTTTTTCGCCGCCTGATACTTTTAAACCGCGCTCGCCAACCAGTGTTTTATCGCCTTTATCAAGTGTGCCTATAAAGTCTTTTAAATGCGCCATAGCAATGGCTTCATCAATTTCAGCATCGCTTGCTGATGGTCTGCCGTAAGCGATATTTTCACGAATAGTGGTGTTAAACAGCACGGTGTCTTGCGGCACTATTGCAATGGCTTTTCGTAAACTATTAAGTGTTACTGAGTTTATTGCTTGATTATCAATACTAATTTCACCGGCGCTTACATCATAAAAACGATAAAGCAGTCGCGCCAATGAGCTTTTACCAGCCCCACTGGCACCAACAATAGCTACTTTGCTGCCTGCTTTAACACTAAAGCTAAGATTATTAAGAATAGGGCGATGCGCATCGTAACTAAAACTTACATTATTAAATGTTATTTCACCTTGGCTAATATTGAGCTCTTTAGCATTAAGTGCATCGGTTATTTGTGGTTTTTTGTTAAGTAGCCCAAGCATGTTTTCAAGGTCGGTTAGCGCGCGTCTTATTTCGCGGTACACAAAGCCTAAAAAGTTAAGCGGTAAAAACAATTGAATCATATACGCGTTGATCATCACAAGTTCACCAATAGAAAGCGTACCTGCAACTACCTCGGTTGAGCCCAACCACATTAACGCGGTAATAGCACAGGCAATAATAAGTGCTTGGCCTGAGTTGAGGGCGAGCAACGACATTCTATTTTTTAAACGGGCTTTTTCCCAGTTTGCTAAAAAGGTGTCGTAAGTTTTTGCTTCAAACTGCTCATTATTAAAATATTTTACAGTTTCATAATTAAGCAAGCTGTCTATTGCGCGGGTATTACTTTGATTGTCGGCAGCGTTTGCTTCTCTAATAAAGCGGTTTCGCCACTGAGTAACCACCACAGTAAAGGTAATATAAATGGCGACTGCCAATAATGTAATCAGCGCAAACCAAACAGAAAACAACGTGCCAAAAATAATCGCAACGGTCAGTATTTCAAACAAAGTAGGCACAATGTTAAACATTAAAAAGCGCATTAAAAAACTTAACCCACTAGTACCGCGTTCTATATCGCGGCTAATACCGCCAGTTTGCCTATCTAAATGAAAAGCCAGCTCAAGTGAGTGCAAATGCTTAAATACTTTTAAACCAATATCACGCATAGCGTGCTCGGTTACCCGAGAAAATACAGCATCTCTTATCTCACCTAAAAATACGCTAGCAAAACGCAGTGCACCGTACATCAATAACAATAAAGCGGGGATAACTAACAGTGGGTTAATCGACTTATCTACCGAGTCTATAATTTCTTTAAGTGCCCACGGCATCAACAAAGTGGCACCTTTTGCGCCTATAAGCGCCATAAGTGCAATAAAAACACGGCCTTTAAATTTTGTAAGGTAGGGCCACAGTGTTTTTACACTTTGGCGTAAATTCATGGCGTCGGGGCGTTTTTCTGTGCTTTGTCTGGGGCGCATTAGTGATCTCTGTTAAAACTAAATACTTAATTAATAAGCATTGTATTTTAAATGCTTGCCCTTATATACTACGCATCCCTTATTTTAGTTTTAAAACGTGAATGTTTAAATTTAGAGTGTTTTTAACTGCCTTTTTGCTACTTGCTGCACTTTTTAGTGTGCAGAGCAATGCTATGGGCGCCTCACAAAATTTAAATATTACTGTTAGTACGCAGGTTTCGCTTACTGATATTGCCGATTTAACTAAAATACAGCCTATTAGTAAGTCTGTAGATACTGCGCAGCATAAAAAAACGCATCAAACCGATTTTGACGCGCACCAACCAAGGTTAACTGCCAATAATTCATCATTGTTTTTGCACACTGTTCAAAGTGAGCCAGAATACGATGTGGTTTTTGAATTTTTTGCTCAAAATCTTATTAGGCATATATTCTTACGACCAAGAGCGATTAATCCTATACAGCCTTGGTATACGCTTGTAACTAATAGTAAAAAGTCGCGCTTGAGTGGCTGGAAAGACGTTAATTTACTCTACAGAGCTGTAACTACCTACCACGCTTAATTTTCCTTATTTAATTTTATTAGGTTTTAACTTTTAAAGTTTTAGCCTGCAGATTAATTGTGCTTTTAAAAAGTACGTTGCTAGCTTTGCTGGCAATAAGGATTCAACATGTTAAGTTTTAAAAAAGACAAAAAACCGTCTACGGCTAAGTTCAAATTAAGCTATATAGCCATGCTAATAGTATTGGTTTTATTAGCTATCAGCGCATTACCAAATTTATACCCAAATAAATCGTGGTTGCACATCAGTGCTGCTCCGCACAGTGAAACGCAATCTTTACCGAGCACTAAAACGCTAGTTACTTTTTTAAATAACCAAGGGTTAGAGGTTGAGCAGGGTTTAGATAAGCAATCAACTATTAATGTACTTTTAAACGAGCCAACTAAAAGCGCTCAGGCACAAGCGGCTATAAAAGCGCAATACCCAAACACGCAAGTTAAAATTGTTGAGCATGCAACCAGCCCTACATGGTTACAAAATTTTGGTTTATCACCAATAAAGCTGGGCCTTGATTTAAATGGCGGTGTGCTATTTGTATTAGACGTAGATTTAGATAAAGCCGTTGATGAGCAGTTAGTCAGTGCGTATCAACAAGCTAAATCAATCATTATTAAGCAAAAAGCACATGGCGTAAAAGCGCAGCAAACTCAGCACGGGTTTGAAATAAACGCATTGCCTAATGCAACAGACAAGTTAACCCCCGTTATTGAAGAGCTACAAAGCCGGTTTGCTAATTTTGCCGTTGTAACAAGCAATAATGGCAGCGTTAAAACTGCCAAATTTAGTTATTCGGAGCAAGGCCGCAGCAGCTTTGATAAAGAAGTAATGGGGCAAACACTCACAACCCTTCGTTCACGTATTGAAGAGTTAGGCATTACCGAAGCGGTAACACAGCAACAAGGTAAGCACCGCATTCGTATAGAGCTACCAGGCGTGCAAGATCCAACCGAAGCAAAACGTATTATTGGTGCAACAGCATCGCTTGGTTTTTATCAATTAAAAGAAATTGGCGGGCAAACATTTAATATGCAATCGGGCGGAACGATAAAGCTCGATCCTGTGCCAATTTTTACAGGCGATCATATTAATAATGCAAACATAGGCCGCGATGATTGGGGCAAACCACTTGTACAACTAAGCCTAGACGGCCAAGGCGGGGATGCAATGTCGGCGTTTTCAAAAGCCAATATTGGTAAGCCAATGGCGACGGTTTACTCTGAGTACTCTCAAAATGCTAAAGGCGAAGTAGTTAAAAAAAGCGAAGTCATTAACGTTGCCAATATTGCTCAGCATTTAAGTTCGCGTTTTAGTATTACCAATATGAAAAGCCAACAAGCTGCAGCCGACCTAGCATTGTTACTACGTGCAGGCTCGCTTACAGCGCCCGTTACAATTGTGCACGAACAAACAATAGGGCCAAGCCTCGGCAGCGAAAATATTAGTAATGGCTTAGCCGCGCTTATGTTAGGCATGGGTATTACGCTTGCATTTATGGCGCTTTGGTATCGCCGTTTAGGCCTTATTGCAAACGTAGCACTTATATTAAATTTAACGTCGCTTGTGGGCTTAATGTCATTATTACCAGGGGTTGTGTTAACGCTGCCGGGTATTGCAGGTTTGGTGCTAACCATAGGTATGGCGGTAGACACTAACGTTATAATATTTGAACGCATTAAAGAAGAACGTCGCCAAGGCCGTGCACCATATCAAGCTATTCAAGAGGGGTATAAACAAGCCGCAAATACAATATTTGATGCCAATATAACCACCATGATCACCGCACTTATCTTATACGGCATAGGCTATGGGCCCGTTAAAGGTTTTGCCATTACACTCGCACTGGGGCTTTTAACGTCTGTATTTACAGGTGTGTACGTATCAAAAATATTAAGCCAAACGTTGTATTTAAAAATGGGTAAAAAAGTAGGAGAAAATGCACATGCTTAACACTTTTTTGAAAGGCGAGGCGGGCACACGTTTACGCTTTATGGGTATGCTTTTAAGTGCCATTTTAGTGCTGCTATCCGTATTTACGCTTACGCAAAAAGGTCTAAATTTTGGCCTAGATTTTACCGGCGGTTATTTAACTGAGTTTACAACCAGCCAAAGTGTTGAACTAAAAGAGCTTCAATCGTTTATTGCTAAAAATCACAACGGTGAGTTTGAGCTAACCGCGCAAGGTAATAGTCATTTTCAATTAAGAGAAGCGCCAAGTGCATCAACAACAGCTAATAGCCTTGATTGGCAAAGCGCTGTTACACAAAACGATGATATAAACGCACAGGTATTATCGTCAGCTTATATTGGCTCACAAGTGGGCGATGAGTTATTTGATCAAGGCTGTTTAGCCATGTTTGCTGCAATGATTGCGGTAATGATTTACCTTGCAGTGCGTTTTGAATGGCGATTAGCGGTAGGGTCTGTGGTTGCGCTAGTGCACGATTTAATACTCGTACTTGGGTTATTTTCACTATTACAAATTGAATTTAACCTAACCGTACTGGCAAGTTTACTGGCTATTATTGGTTACTCACTTAACGACTCAATAATAGTAGGGGATAGAGTGCGTGAGCTTTTACGTGTTCAATCAAACAATATACTTAGCCCAGCGACTATTATTAATAATGCGATTAAAAGCACACTAACGCGCACCTTAATAACGTCGGGTACCACACTTGCAACGGTTGCCAGCGTTTGGTTACTTGCAGGTGCACCACTGCAAGGCTTTGCTATTGCATTATTTACCGGCATTGTAGTGGGTACGTTCTCGTCTATTTGTATAGCGGCAACTTTGCCAGAGCTATTGGGCTTAAGCGCTAAAAACTACGAAGTTAAAGTAGATGCCCACACGCAGACATTATTAGATATGCCATAAGGTTTTAATAAAGCACAAGCAAAGAGCTGCACCAACCAACAGCTCTTTGCTTGTTTAATGCTAATTTAAGCCCCGCTAGTATTCCCACCAAACTTGCGGGGGTTTAAAACAATGGTTTTAAGCCTAGCAAAAATGTTAAACTAACTGCCTTATTTTTACTGCCTGTATTGTACTAATCCCCATGAATAAAACCCACGTTATCGAACATCTTCGCTTTGCGCTAGAAGCGCAGCTTACAACAGCAAAAGTAGCGGCAAAAACCGCGCACGACACCGCCACACATGAAGAAAACATAGCCGAAAACAAATACGATACCCTAGGGCTCGAAGCCGCTTATTTAGCACAAGGCCAAGCCCAGCGCGTAAACGATTGCTATAAAAGCATAGAATTGTTTGAGCCTGCCTTTAACGAAAAGCCAACCGACAAAATAGCTATCGGTTCGTTGGTGTGTTTAGAAGATGATAACGCAGCGCAAAAATGGTTTTATTTAGGCCCTGCAGCAGGTGGTTTAACAGTAAACGTTAAAAAGCACGCAATTGCTGTTGTAACACCCGGCGCACCAATGGGTAAGCAGTTACTAAATAAACAGATTGATGATGAAATTACGTTAACAATTGCAGGTAAAGCCCACGAATATGTGGTGGTAGAGATTTTATAAAGCTTTGGTTTTTAAGAGAACACCATCTGACAAAGCTATGCCAACGTAATAATCGCTTATTTATATTCATAAATTAATTGTCGGATGGCATGGCTTCACCATTTATCCAACCTACAGCAATGCTTTTATAGCGTATCGTGGTGTGTATTTCAATTTGTACAAAGGCATATAATGAGAAGTACCTAATAGTTTAAAAATGAGCAGGGTTGACGTTAGGTGCTCCCTTTTTAATTGATTTTAGTGGTTTTACAGCCTCGTTTGTTGTATTTCCCAAGTTGGCTACTCGGTGCTACTATAGTGATACATTTGTTTGGGGATTATTATGAGAGTAGAACTAGTAACAACATTGAAGCGTCAAGCAACGAAGATATTATCTGAACTTCATTCCTCTAAAGAACCTGTGTTGATAACTGAACATGGACAACCATCTGCATACTTAGTAGATGTTGATGATTATGAATTTATGCAAAAGCGTATGCAAATTCTTGAGTCTCTTGCAAAAGGAGAGCAGGCAATAAGTCGTGGTGAAACGATGTCGAATGTTGAAGCTAAAGATAAAATGAATAAATGGCTGAAATAATTTGGACTAATCCAGCTTTGGATGATCTTAACGATATCGCTGAATATATCGCATTAAGCAATTTGCAGTCAGCGAAAAAATTGGTTGCCAAAATATTTGAAAAAGTTGAACGTCTCGAACCCTTTCCTGAATCAGGTAAAAAACCAATTGAGTTAGCTAACCTAAATTATCTTGAACTGGTCGTGAATCCTTGTCGTATATTTTACAAGAAAGATAACAATAAAGTATATATTTTGCACGTAATGAGACAAGAACGAGACTTACGAAATTTTTGTTGCTAACGCAATATACAGCTAACAAGTAGGTAATCCCTGAGTGAAATTAGTATGACCCTCATACTAATTATTATAAGAAGCAATTATTAAAAAGCTATCCAAACATCTATCAAAATTCCAACTTAACAAATATAAGAACTAAATTTTGGTTTGTTTATTAAAAAAAATTGCTACACACGTTCCTTAAGTGTTTAATATACCGTATATAAATAATATGGAGGTTGAAATATGAGACATAACAATTGGTCTTGCTCTAAGTGTAATAATAACGAATTTGATACCGGTGAAATAAGAGTTTCGGGTGGCTTTTGGTCAAGAATTTTTGATGTTCAAAATAAAAAGTACACCGCTGTGACATGCAGTCGATGTAGTTTTACTGAATTTTATAAAGGTTCATCATCAACACTTGGTAACGTATTTGATTTCTTTACTGGGTAATCAAAGCTTAAAAAGCACTTTAATTGAAATGTAAACTGATCAGTTCAAGAGATACCTCCTCATTAAGCTGAGGAGGTTAAATGCTTAAATATACCTAAGCGATAATTCGCCTTATTAAATGTAGGTGGACCTTTAGATATACACCAACTAATAGCAGTTAAACAAAATCTATTATACGCACTAATAATAGGCTTCAATAACAGGCCATAAGGCTTGGATGAATTTATTTTTATGATTTTTCATCTAACATCCTATATTTTAAATATCCAATTTTAGGTAGCTTTTTTCACAAATTTCGCTGTTACCATCATTTCGCCAATGCCTTCTACTTTACAATCAAGTTCGTGATCTTTTTTATCAAGCACTCTTCTAACGACCGCTTTGGTGCCAATTTTAATTACTTGCGAGCTGCCTTTAATTTTTAAATCTCTGGCTACGGTCACTTTATCGCCATCATTAAGTAAAGTGCCGTTGGCATCTTTTACTAAAATTGCGTCTTCATCGTTTGTGTTATTTGGGTTCCACTCATGAGCGCACTCGGGGCAAATAAGCAGTTGTTGGTCTTCGTAAACATATTCACATTGGCATTTTGTGCAAGCAGGCAGCGACATTTTTAACTCTCATAAGGTGTTGTTTTGCGTATTTTAATCTGCATTAGGTGGAAAATATAGTTAATCAATATTTTTTATCTTCACGCTAAAAATATCTCGTTTGTGCGTTTTTAAAAAAGGGCATATAAAGCACATGTCGCTTAAGCAATTTAAGCGCTAACTCGTACAGTAGGTACCTGTTAAAGCACCCATCATATTAAGTGATTCGCGCAATGCCCACTTAGTACGATGGGTGTTTCTATTTATAATGCTTAGTATTTTACTAAGCATGCTTTTTATATTTTGACTTAACTAGGAAAAGTCGTGTTTAAAACCTTAATTGTGGTTGATAACAACGAGCAAACGCTTGCTCAATCGTTCGAAAATGTAATTACGTTTAATACCTACTTACGTGATTACCCAAAACATAACGAACCAAAAACACGCATTATTAATCTGTGCGACTCAAGCCAATACTTGAGCAAAGGTTACTATTGCTCATTACTTGCAGAGGCGCGCAAGCACCAAGTTTTACCCAGTGTAAAAACCATTAATGCTCTTCGTAGTGGCCAAGCTCCTATGTTAAATGTGGGCCAAATAGATGGCACACTTTACTTTGGTAATGCCCAAAACGATTTACAATCAAAAGCGGCAAAGTCGGTATTTAAACAATACCCAGCGCCTATTTTATTTGTTGATGAACAAGGATTATTGCAACAAGGCTCGATGTCGTCTTTAAGCGAGCAGCAGTACAGCGAATTTGTAGCCAAGCTAGATAACTTTACTAAAACACAGTGGCGTATTAGTTCGGTGCAACGTCGTTTTAGATGGGACATGGCAATACTTGTTGATCATAACGAAAAAGTACCACCGAGTGACAAAGACGCCATTGCACGTTTTATTAAGGCAGCGGCTAAACACGGTATTTATGCACAAGCATTAAGCTTTGACGAAATTGACAATATTGCCCAGTTTGATGCGTTATTTATTCGCCAAACTACAGCGATTGACCACCCAACGTACCGCCTTGCAAGCAAAGCGCAAAGCCTTGGTTTAGTGGTTATTGACGATGCTGAGTCTATTTTACGTTGTTGTAATAAAGTGTATTTACACGATGCGTTTAATTATCAAAAAGTGCCAAGTTTAAAAACGGTTGTAGTGGCTGATCAAGCAAATGAAACGCTTGAGCAATTAGAAGAAGCGTTTACGTATCCGCTTGTTTTAAAAATGCCTGAAGGGTCGTTCTCAAAAGGTGTGTTTAAAGTTTCAAACCGTGATGAGCTTGCCGCTAAGCTTACAGAGCTGTTTGAATATAGCGCATTAGTGCTTGCACAAGAGTACATGTATACCGAATATGATTGGCGAGTGGGTGTGTTAAATGGCCGTGCAATTTATGCATGCCGCTATTTAATGGCGCGTAACCATTGGCAAATTTATAACCACGACGCTAAACGGTTTTTCTCTGGCGGCTTTGAAACTCTACCAACCTTTGAGTTACCAAAAGCGGTGTTAGATGCAGCATTAAAAGCATGTAAAACAGTGGGTAGGGGTTTATATGGCGTAGATGTTAAAGAGCATCAAGGCAAAGCATATGTACTTGAAGTAAACGACAACCCAAGTATTGATCACAAGGTAGAAGACGGCTATTTAGGCGACGAGCTATACATGATCATTATGGATGAGTTTAAACAACGCTTAGAAGCACGAGGCCGTGGGTAATAACATGAGCAACCTTGTTATTCGAAAGGCGCTTAGTAGTGATTTAAATGCACTGATTGACGTTGAAAACGCTTGCTTTAATAACGATAAATTAAGTCCGCGTAGTTTAAAACGCTGGCTTAGTGCAAAACACGGTATTTTACTCGTTGCCCAAAATGGCGAGCAAGTATGTGGATATGGATTAGTGTGGTGCCATAAAGGGACTCGTTTAGCGCGTTTATATTCGCTTGCTGTAAAACCCACAATGCAAGGTAAGGGCGTTGCAAAGACATTGCTTACTAGCCTTGAAAAAGAAACGTATGAGCGAGGGCGTATTTACCTTCGTTTAGAAGTGGCTGTAAATAACGAAGGTGCGATAGGGCTTTATAAAAGCTTAGGTTACAGAGTGTTTGGTCAATATAGCGATTATTACGATGACCACAGTGACGCACTACGAATGCAAAAAAACATTCGACAAACGAGTGAGTTAAAAGTGGCGCGTTTAACGCCGTGGTATCAGCAAACTACTGAGTTTACGTGCGGACCTGCTGCACTATTAATGGCAATGGGCGCACTTGAGTCAACAACTGAGCTTACCCAATCGCATGAGCTGGCACTTTGGCGTGAAGGTACCACCATTTTTATGACATCGGGTCATGGTGGTTGCCATCCGTTTGGTTTGGCACTTGGGGCTAATAAGCGTGGTTTTAAAAGCGAGGTAATGGTTAATACCACAGAGCCTTTGTTTTTAGATGGCGTACGTAACGAAAACAAAAAAGTGGTACTTGCCACCGTGCATCAACAATTTGTAGATGGTATTGCACAAGCAAATATACCGCTTACGTATAAAGATGTAGAGCTTGAGCATATTGAGCAGTGGTTAAGTAAAGGCTTTAGTGTGCTGTTATTAATTAGTACATACAGTTTTGATGGTAAAAAATCGCCACACTGGGTGTGTGTTACGCACCTTGATGAGCACTGCGTGTATGTTCACGATCCGTTTTGTGAGCCCGGTAACGATAAACAGCTCGCAATAGATTGCCAATATGTACCTATTGCACGAAGTGATTTTAGCAAAATGTCAGCGTTTGGTAGCCAACGTTTAAGAACGGCGGTGGCTATAGCTAATAAAATATAAGGTTAACAGTGACTTTTTTAGATTTAATTGATGTAGCTCCGTATTCATGGGCAGCTATTGGTACTGCGGCTTTTTGTGGTGCTATTATTGGAATAGAGCGCCAATTGCGCGGCAAGCCTGTAGGTATTCGTACGTCAGCCCTAATAACGTTGGGTACGTATTTGTTTTTATCCACTGCGTTTAATTTACAAGGGGATGTAATAGATCATTCTCGTGTAGTTGGGCAAATAATTACAGGTATTGGCTTTTTAGGGGCAGGCGTTATGCTCGCAAAAGATGGTGCGGTAGTTGGCGTAACCTCTGCTGCAACCATTTGGGTGCTTGCATCAATAGGCGTGATGATAGCGACAGAAAACCTTGGGGCTGCAATAAAACTCTCGGTGCTGGTGGTCGGTATTTTATACGGTGTAGACGTACTTGAGGCTAAATTTAAAAGCTTAAGCAAAGGCGTACACACTAAAGTAAAAAACTATCAAAAGCGCTATTATCGAAAAGAATTTAACGAATCAGAACGCCACTAAAAGTGGCGTTTATTAATTATAGCGTAATTGTTTGATATTGGATGGCATCTTCAATAGGAGCTGGGCGCCCAATAAAATAGCCTTGTACGTTATCAACGCCTAGTTTTCTTAGTGTGTTTAATTCATCTTGATTTTCTATACCCTCAGCTACAATTGAGCAATTAATAGCTTTGGCAAATCCGCATAGTGCTTTAGCTAATAAAAACTTTCTACTGTCTTTATTTATATTTTGAGTGAGGCTTATATCTAACTTAATGATATCTGCCTCTAATTCTAAAATATGTTGAAAAGACGAATAGCCAGCTCCAACATCATCTATAGCTAATCTTACGCCTTTGCTTCTTAATGGTTGAAGTGCAGTTCGCATCGCTTGGTAGTCTAAAATAGGTGAATGTTCAGTCACTTCTAAAATTATTCTATTACAATCGATGCTTTGTAATACTTTGTCTATTGAGCCTGATAAAATATGCTGAGGTGAAGTATTTATAGTGATATAAGCTTTTTCATCAAATTGATCTAAGCAATGTAATGTATTTTGTATAGCAAGTATTTCTAATGCTTCTCCTAAACCCAGTTTTTCAGCATCTTTAAACCAAATATCAGGTGTTTTATAGGGTTCAATAAAAAAGCGTGACAGAGATTCATAACCCGAAAGTTGGTTGGTTGATAAATTAAATATGGGCTGAAAATAAATCGTAATATCGTTTGTTTTTATAATATTTTCAATAAGCGACTTTGACTCATTATTTAAAATGTCAGACTGAACTTTTTTTTCGATTAACTCAGTAGCTATTTCAGAAATGAGCCTAAGAAATGACAAATCTTTGTCGTTCAGGGCATTGTCTAATACGGTTTTATAACAGCAAAAAGTTCCATAAACTTTTCCGGTGGATAAAATAATGGGTACACCAATATAAGAGCCAATATTTAGCTTTTCTGTGACTGGCATGTTGCGGGTTATTGGGTGCTCAAGAGTATTAGGGATTATTTGTTCTAGCTCGTTATCAGATATTTTTTTACAGTAAGTTTCGCAAATTGGATCTGAATTACCTACTGATACGCATGTATTTGTAGTTTGGTTATCTACCACTTTAAAAACGCGCTCAGTATTGGTGAATTTTGAAATAAACGCGACTTCCATACTTAAATGTTTTCGTACAAGTGAAAGTAACTTTAATAACTTTGATTCAATAGAAGCATCGCTTTGTGGATCAAAAAGGTGCTTACTAAGTTTATCTCTCATGCAGTTACCTTGGTATGGCGTAAATTATATTATTGATAAGAGTATAATTTATGTATAAAAAAATGCCAATTTAGAGTGTCGTCGCTGGTTAGCCAAACAACTTTCTCCTAACTACTTTTCTGTAGCCACTGGGTGTTTGGCTTAATACTTTTTTAAACACGCGGGTTAAATGCCCTTGGTCGTTATATCCAACTTCTAACGCCACTTCTTGAATTGATAAATTTGATGATGCTAATAACTCTTTCGCACCTTCTACGCGTAATTGTTGCCAATACTCAATAGGGCTTTGGTTCGTTGCGGCTCTAAAGCGGCGGGTAAAAGTACGATAGCTTAAGCTAAATTGGGCAGCTACTTCTTGCAAGTTTAGCTCGGTGGCTAAATTCGTTTTTAGCCAAAATTGAATTTGCGCAATTAGCTCATCGGGGTGGCGGTCTACTGCACCTTCTAAATAGCGTTGATCTTCGTAGGGTTTGCGTATTTCGTGCGAAAAATTACGCTCTACATGCTGCGCGGCGGCTTTTGTGTAGTACTGGCTGATAATATGTACGATAACATCTGCAAGGGCATTAAGGCTTGCTACGGTATACATGCGCTCTGATTGGGTTATAAAAAAGTCGGGCTTTAAACGTACCTGTGGGTAATCATGGCTAAATTGTTTGGCGTAATGCCAATGGGTGGTAGCAGGGTGGCCATCAAGTAAGCCAGCCTCAGCTAATAAACAGTTGCCAGTACCGACACCAATTATATGGCTGCCTGCGCTAAAGCTTTCACTTAGCCAATCAACTATTTCTTGATTTGTTCGCACCACTGGGCGTGGGTTCCGCCAAATACCCGGCACTATAATCAAATCGCTGTAGGGCGCGTTAGTTGTTATGCAATCAGGATTTATAGCAAGGCCTGCACGGGTGGGTATAGATTCAGCACTTTTAGCCACTAAATTTATAGCAAGTGGCCTAAAGCTTTGCTTATCAAGATGCCCTTTAGCAAAGGCCTCGCCGGCTCTTAGCATTTCTATAGGCAGCGTTAAACTAGTCACTAATAAATGCGGATATACCGCTATAGCAATGTTTAGAGGTGGATTAGTGTGTTTATCAGTCATATAAATGCTCCGACCAGTACATTTTGGCCTTTTGTGCTGAATATTTGGCTATTAAAGCACAATGTGTGGTGCATAATCCATTTAAACTGCCTCTTCTCCTTATAACACGTTTCTAAAAGGTAAATTATGACAGCATTACCCGTTATAGTAGGCATGGGTGGCATTAACGCCGCTGGCCGTACTTCTTTTCATCAAGGTTATCGCCGTATCGTGTTAGATAGTTTAAATGCTCAAGATCGCAGTGAAACATTTTTAGGCCTCGCCACACTGATGAATCTAGTAAGCGTTGTAAACGGCCAATTACAAGATACACAAGGTAATAATGTTGAGCAAAGCGACATAGAAGCACGCTTTGGTGAGCAAATTATTGCTGGTACACTTATTCGTAAAATTGAAAAAGAACACTTTGATGCCGATGCCACACCGTGGCAGCAAAAAATGACACTAACCGCATCAAGCGATAACGCAATTGTGTTTGAAACGCGCGCTCGCGACTTACCTGCACCAGTTCCTGCTAGCTGGCAAGTTGAAGAGCTTGAAGGCAAAAAAGTTAAAGTAACTATTGCAGCCGACTTAGACGTAAAGCACGACTCAACACGCGATAACCCAATTAAATCTGCTGGGCAATTTCCGACTGGGTTTGATCCATCAGTTATGTATAACAGCCGCTATCAGCCTCGTGGTTTGCAAGCCACTATTTTTGCAGCTACAGATGCGATTAAATCAACTGGGCTTGATTGGCAGCATATTATGAATAGCGTAGAGCCAGATAAAATTGGTACCTATTCAGCATCGGTAATTGGCCAAATGGACGACAAAGGCCTAGGCGGTTTAGTAAAGGCGCGCCAACAAGGCGACCGTGTTAGCACTAAGCAGTTAGCACTGGGCTTAAATACAATGTCGACCGATTTTATAAACGCCTATGTTACGGGCAATGTAGGGACTACATTTTCGACCTCGGGCGCATGTGCAACGTTTTTATATAATTTACGTGCAGCGGTTAATGACATACAAGCAGGGCGTACACGCGTTGCGGTTGTCGCAAGTGTTGAGTGCGCTATTACACCAGAAGTTGTAGAAGGCTTTGGTAACATGAGCGCACTTGCAAACGTTGAAGGGCTGCGTCGTTTAGATAACTTATCAAATGATGAAGAACCAGACTACCGTAATAGCAGCCGCCCATTTGGCGATAACTGTGGCTTTACATTAGGTGAAGGCGCGCAAGTTGCTATTTTAATGGATGATGCTTTAGCCCTTGAGTTGGGCGCTGATATTATGGGCAGTGTGCCGGATGTGTTTGTAAATGCAGATGGCGTTAAAAAATCAATTACGTCACCTGGACCTGGTAACTATATTACAATGGCAAAATCAGCCGCACTTGCTAGCAGCTTATTAGGTAAAGAAGCCCTGCAAGAACGTAGCTTTATTTTAGCCCATGGTTCTAGTACACCGCAAAACCGTGTAACAGAGTCTTTGATTTATCATAAAGTAGCGCAAACGTTTGCTATTGATAACTGGAAAGTAACAGCGCCAAAAGCGTATGTTGGCCATACTATTGCACCTGCAAGCGGTGACCAGTTAGCGATTGCGTTAGGCATATTTAGTCATAATATTATGCCGGGTATTACCACAATTGATAAAGTGGCTGATGATGTTTATAGCGACCATCTTGATATTCGTAATAGCCATTACGAGTGCGCTGATATGGATATTGCTTTTATAAATTCAAAAGGCTTTGGCGGAAACAATGCAACAGCGACTGTACTTTCACCAAAAGTAACAATGCAAATGCTTGCTAAGCGCCATGGCGATGATGTTATGACTAGTTACACACAGAAAAATAGTGTGGTTAGCGCTTCGCAGAAAACGTATCAAACGCAAGCAGATTTAGGCCAGTACGAGCTTATTTATCGCTTTGGCGACGGACTTATTGACGACAACGACATTGTAATAGACGAGCAAAGTATTCAGTTACCAGGCTTTGAAAAAGCAATTACGTTTAGCACAACAAACTCCTATCAAGATATGTTTTAAGCACACATACTTGTTAGCAAGGCGCTTTTTAAGCGCCTTTTTTAATGCCTCAAATATATTTATCTATTAAGTTTTTTCTAAGTTAAGCTCATTAAATGAACTAATTTTTTGTATTTACACTTGCTTTTATATCGATCGTTTGTTTCTATTATATAAACACTATCTAGGATGGATAAAATCGATGAAAAAACTCATATTAGCGCTTTCTTTAACTTCTGCTTTTACTCAACTCCCTGTGTTTGCTGACGACTTTGTCCCTGCAGAGGTGATTAATAAAAATTACGATCAACTTACTAATACCTCACCGCGTGCGTCTCGATTAGAAGGAATTAATTTAAGTAGTTATCTTGTTGATGAAAACGGCCAAGTGAGCGATATCGAAATTGTAGCTACAGCTGGTCAAAAAAAGTATCAAAGAGAAGTAATGGACTACGTGTCTAAGCTTAACTACAAAAGTGCAAAATTAAATGGCGAGACTATACCTGTAGCAAAAACTATTACTGTAAGTTCGCAAAATTTACATGCTGGTTTTTCAAATGATAAAGCGTCTCGCGGCTTTTTTAATGATTATGAACAAGCTAGTAAGTTAATCGATGAAAAGAAATACGATGAAGCGAAAAGCCGTATTGATGAGTTAGAAAACGAACATACGAAAAATACGGTTGAGATTGTTTTGCTTGCATGGCTTAAAAGCCAGCACAGTTATTTTGTACAAGACTGGAAGAGCTTTGATCAGCACATCAACGAAGCATTTTTATTTCGAGGTAACCTACCAGATCAAATTCAAAAGCGTGTGATAAAAAATGCATTACAATGGTTTATATCAAAACAAGATTATGTACGTGCCTATGACGCAATAGATGCGTTAGGCAATATTGAATCCATCACTTTTACACAGCAAAATAAGGAACAGTTATTAGCTCAAGTTAATGATATTTATAAAAGTTCTGGCGATATAAAACAACAAATAGAGCTATTGCCTAAGCAGGCGGTATTACCTTTATTGTCAAAAAGTGAAGTAGCGCTTGAAGCGCAAATGCCGCTAACTAAAGTTCAGTTACGCTGCGAGAACAAAGTAGTAAATTACGATACAAGCACAATTGATAAAATTGTAATTTCACAAAACGATGTGCGTTGTGGGTTATTAATTAAAAGCGCTCAAGCACAAACTGTTACGCTAAAGCAAAGTGGTGATAGCTTTTTATAAGTTTTACGTATTGGTTAATGACATAAAACCCCGCAAATATTATGCGGGGTTTGTGTTTTTACTTATATATATTTAGCAATTAAGCTATGTTTGTGGCTTCGCTTCCAAACAATGTATCGCTTAGCGAGTAGGGTTGTTAGCCCTATTACAACGGCTATAAATAAAAGTGTTGCTGTGTAACTCATGCCATAACCTTCAGGCAAACCAACGAGCGTATCTGCGTAGGTCATATCGCTAAAATTGAAGCCAAGAATAGGTATAAGTAACCAAGCAATAGCATGTAATAAATACAAATGCACAAGGTATGAAAACATACTTGTTTTACCCAGTACTTGTAAAAAGTTATGCGAAAAATCGGTTTTTAAACCACTTAATGCCTTTAAAGAAATAAGCCCAAGGCCAACTGTAAGTAACATGAACTGAAGCGAAAGCGGATACTTTGTTGGGTTTAGAAACGACATAACAGTGAGTAATGAGCTTGTATGTATAGCAAACTGTGACATGTCACCGTATAAGTTAAACCCACGTAAAATGCCATAAAGCGCAAGGCAAGTAACCCCTAATAACAATGCGTGATTCATCACTTTTTTACTGTATTGTTGCGCTTTGTAATAAACACCAGCGCAATATGCCAATGCCATTAAGCCAACAATAGGGGCAACTGGGTAGGTTGTTCTAATTTGAAAATCAAAAGGGAGATCAAGTACATTTTTTTGATGTGCAATAGACCAAGCAGTATGTGCAAATGTATTAGGCTCAAAGCTTGTTCCATCAAATAAATTATGCCCAAACACGAGTAATAAGCCTGCTACAAAAATGGCATAAATGCCCAGGAAACGCAGCAGTCCTAAAATAACAAAGCCCCAGCCGATAGCCCAAATAACTTGTGCGTATAGCATTGGGTATAATGGGTTAAAGCTCCAAGACCACGAAACAATAGTAAATTCAAACAAAATTAGCACTAAACCACGAATAATCAAGCTCTGTGAAAATGCTTTAGTGGATACATATTTATGCTCTGTTATTGCCGCAGATAGACCTGCTAAGAATACGAAGAGTGGTGCGCAAAAGTGAGAAACAAAACGCGTAAAAAAGGTAACGGGATCAGACCCTGGAATAGTCATCGGATCGGTAACTGAGTAATTAAGGCAATAATACATACCATGGTCAATAACCATAAATATAATTATAATGCCCCGTAATATATCAATATGATGTAAGCGGTTATCGGTTGAAGGTAGCGGCATAAGAGAGCTATATAGAGTGATTTAAAACTGTATTTATTATATGTTATATTGTATCAAATTGAAATCGTGTATTTATATTTTACCAGTGATTATACACACGTAATACGACCAATATTTGCTCGCATTACTTGTAATAATACAGCCAATTATCACTTAAACTTTTTTACATACCTTAGCGTTATAAAATTAATAATGGCAAGCAAAATGGCTATTTCGTAACGGCTATAGGCCACAGCTATACCAATTAAGCCCATATTCCAAATACTGGCTGCGGTTGCTGTACCGGAGGTTGATTTGTTATTTTTCAAAATTGCGCCACCGCCAATAAAACCAATGCCAGTAATGATGCCTTGCAACATTTTAGATTGAGCTTCTGCGCCATCTAAAACCGACATCGCTATTAATGCATACCCACACGATGCAACAGCAACAAGAGGAAAGGTACGAAGGCCTGCACCATCATGGCTACGCTCTCTGTCGTAAGCCATAGGTAGCGCAAGTAGGTAGGCAATACCTAAATGTATTAAGTTATCGATGATTTCATTCCACTGTAAATCAATTTCCATTATTGAGCCTATGCGGGTTAATTTTGTTAATAATAAGCAAACAGTGGGCCATTGCATAAATAACTAATAATCAATGGTTTATTGTAGGAAGCTGAGTTTAATAAAAATTATTGAGGAAACTTTTACATGTTTTTATTACTATTTTACGCGATAGTTAATTTGAACTGAGTTTTAAAGCCCCGTATTCTTTTATCATACCTAAAAGACACCTATATGAACCTTTTGCCTTTAAATAAAACATTAATCACACCCACTAAACTTGAAAAAACAGCGTTACTATTTTGCGCTGGGTTATCTGTTTTTGCTTTTTTATTTCCTGAACTTCTCACAGAACACTTACAAACTACCATTAATAAAATTTTAGGTTATTTAGGGTCGCCATTTTTTATATTGCAGCTGGTGGGTGTTACAAGAAAGTTTATAAATGATTTTAGGTAGTAATACTTACATTTTTTTACAGAGTTACAATAAAAAACGTATACAATTTAGGTAATATTTAGTTAAGGATGAATGATGAAAACAATTATTGTACTTTTGTTTTTTTATTGCCTTTCTGGCTGTACAGTTGCGGGCGCTATTATTGATGGGCAAGCACAATCTCAGGCGCGTAATGATAAAAATAGTATTAGCCCGGCGCAGTCAACACCTTATAAAAACCCACTAGAGCCAGTACCTACAGATAAAAACGGATTTAACTTTACTGATATGGGATTAAAGATAGATTCGGCTCTTGTTAGCCTAGTTAAAGGGGAAAGCACTACTACGCAAGTATGTAGGCAGGTCACTAAAAGTCTAAAAGAGTGTGTAGAGGTAGAAAAGTCATCTCTACACACTAATGAGGCTAAGCAGTTAAAAACTGATGATGAAATAATAAGTGTTGGTCAATAAAGCTGCTTATAAAAAAGTAGCTATGATCGTAGCCTGCTTGCATTTCAAGTGTAAGCGGGTAGCTTTTTTTATCAGCAATAGCGACTAAGTTTTCTGGCTTAAGTTGCTCTTGTAAAAAACCATCGGCATCACCTTGACTCACTAACATGGGTAAGTAATGAGCTTGCTCTGCGTTTTTCATCAGCTCGCAGCTGTCGTATTGCTTCCAAAGCGCTTTATCATTTCCTAAATAACCAGTAAATGCTTTTACACCCCAAGGGCATTCAATCGGATTTACAATAGGGCTAAAAGCCGAGGCACTTACAAAAGCAGTCGGGTTTTTAAGTGCGACCATTAATGCACCGTGCCCGCCCATAGAGTGACCACTAATTGCTTTTATACATGTTACCGGAAAATGTTGCTCTATCAATGCTGGTAATTCACTAACAACATAATCGTACATATTAAAATGGGTGTTGTAAGGAGCTTGCGTGGCATTTACGTAAAAGCCTGCGCCTTGTGCAAAGTCGTAGCTGTCTTCATTGGGTACGTTTTCGCCACGCGGGCTAGTGTCAGGCGCTACAATAGCAATACCCAGCTCTGCTGCTTTTTTAAATGCACCGGCTTTTTGCATAAAATTTTCGTCGGTACAGGTTAATCCCGATAACCAATAAAGTACCGGTACTTTATTTGCTTCACTTGCGCCAGGTGGTAAAAATACGGCAAAGCGCATAGTGCAATGTGTACTTTGCGAGCTGTGAGTATATTGCTTATGCCAACCGCCAGACACTTTTACACTTGAGATATTTTCTAACATACTTAATCCTTAAAAGCCGTAAACTTAAAAGTATTACGGCTTATTAATAAGCTATTTTACGAATGCAGTTTATTAGTAATGAATGACTGTACGAATACTTTTGCCTTCGTGCATTAAATCAAACGCTTCGTTAATATCTTCAAGGCTCATTGTGTGAGTAATAAAGTCGCTAAGAGCAAATTCACCTGCCATGTAACGCTCAACAATTTCAGGGAGTTGTGAACGGCCTTTAACGCCACCAAATGCACTACCACGCCATACACGCCCAGTTACCAGCTGAAACGGACGGGTTGATATTTCTTGGCCTGCACCTGCCACACCAATAATGACCGACTCACCCCAACCTTTGTGGCAACACTCAAGCGCTGAGCGCATTACGTCAACATTACCGATACATTCAAACGAGTAGTCAACGCCGCCATCTGTCATTTCAACAATAACTTCTTGAATTGGCTTGTCGAAATCTTTTGGGTTAATTAAATCAGTAGCACCTAGTTTTGTAGCTAAATCGAATTTAGTGGTGTTTATATCAACACCGATAATACGACCTGCACCAGCCATTTTTGCGCCAATAATCGCAGACAAACCAATACCGCCTAAGCCAAATATAGCAACAGTATCGCCAGGCTTTACTTTAGCTGTGTTGGTAACTGCGCCCATGCCCGTTGTTACACCACAGCCTAGTAAGCAAATCTCTTCTAGTGATGCTTCTTTATTTACTTTAGCAAGTGAGATTTCTGGCAATACAGTGTACTCAGAGAACGTTGATGTACCCATGTAGTGATAAATTGGTTGGCCATCTTTAAAAAAGCGTGTAGTGCCGTCTGGCATTAGGCCTTTACCTTGTGTTTCGCGCACGGCTGAACACAGGTTAGTTTTACCTGAAGTACACATTTTACATACGCCACATTCTGCAGTGTATAAAGGAATAACATGATCCCCCACTTCAACACTCGTTACGCCTTCGCCAACTGCATAGACAACACCAGCGCCTTCGTGACCTAAAATAGCAGGAAATATGCCTTCAGGATCTTGTCCTGATAATGTAAATGCATCAGTATGACACACACCTGTAGCGGTAATTTTTACCATAACTTCGCCTTTTTTAGGCATCATCACATCAACTTCTTCAACACTAAGTGGTTGATTAGGACCCCAAGCAATGGCAGCTTTTGATTTAATAAATTCAGACATGTGTTTTATTTCCTTTAACTGGCTATTAAAAAATAATTGTAGACCCAATTTGCTTGGGTGATGGGCTTATTGTATTTGTTTCTCAAATAATGATAATCTCAATTTTATTAAAACACTTTTACAGTATGGTAATAATGGCACGTTGGGATGGAATTGATGAGTTTATAGCGGTTGGTGAAGAGGGCAGCTTTACTGCGGCTGCAAAAATGCTTGGGCTTTCGGTTGCGCATATTAGCCGCCATGTTACGGCGCTTGAGCAACGTTTAAATACCCAGCTTTTAACTCGTACTACTCGTAAAGTGGTTTTAACTAAAGAAGGTGAAGTGTACTTACATCAAATAAAGCACTTACAACACGCTATGGACGAGGCAACTCAAGGCCTTGCTCTGCAACAAAGTACGCCTAAAGGTAAAATAAAGCTCACAGCACCAGTTATGTACGGAGAGAGCTTTATTATGCCCATAGTGCATAATTTTATGAAGGAGCATCCCGAGGTAGAAGTTGTTGCCACACTAAGTAACGAGCAAGAAAACTTATTAGAGGGCGGATTTGATTTAGCCATAAGGTTAGGGCATTTAAAAGATTCGAGCTTAAAAGCGCGTAGGTTAAGTGCGCGGCGTTTTATTATGTGCGCTGCACCGCAGTATTTAACGCGATTTGGTGAGCCGCATACTTTAGGCGAGCTAAACAGCCATGAATGTTTAATTGGGAATAGTAGCTACTGGCGCGTAAACGAAAATGGGCGCGATAAACACATTAAAATAGCAGGGCGGCTACAGTGTAATAGTGGTTGGGCGCTGGTGGATGGCGCAAAAAAGGGGCTCGGTATTGTACAACTCCCAGACTACTACATTGAAAACGAAATTAACTCAGGGCAATTGGTGCCTATTTTAACACCCTATCAACCACAGCAAGAAGGGGTATGGGGCGTATATCCACCAAGGCAGTTTGTGGCGACTAATGTACGGGTATTGCTCGATTATTTAGTTAAAGGGCTGAAAGCTTAATCGCGAATTAATGGTTAAGCATGTATTGCTGTAAATATAGCCAAGTATCAGATTTTTAAATTATTTCTTACATTTTACGCCATACCCAAAGGCACTTTTTTCGTGCTACTATTGCTCAATACTTTTACGATAAGTGTTAAAAATAATATGTTTCAACCGGTTAGCTTATTTATAGGGCTTAGATATAGTCGCTCCTCTAAAGGAAATGCGTTTATATCGTTTATTTCGTTTTTTTCTATTGCCGGTATCGCTATTGGTTTAATGGCATTATTTACGGTAAGCAGTGTAATGAACGGGTTTGAAAATAGCCTAAAAACCAATATGCTTGGACTTATTCCGCATGTTGAAGTTAGCGCAGGTAAACACACTGCCACCCAAATGGGCACCCTTAAAACCGACCTCGAACAATCTCCTTATGTTGATCATGTAAGCTTATATCGCCACGGCGAAGCTATTTTGCAAACGAATAAAGACTTGCACGGCGTTTTACTACAAGGCCTTTATAACGACAGCGGGTCTTTGTATAAAATTACCGATAAAATAGTGCAAGGCGATTGGAAAACTGTATTAAACAAAAATTACAACATTGCTATAAGCCGTTATTTGAGTCGTAAATTAGGCGTTAGCGTGGGTGATAAGCTTCGCGTTATTATGCCTAATGCTTCAACATATACACCTCTTGGGCGAGTACCCAGCCAGCGTTTATTTAAAGTGGCCGCAATATACGAAACCGGATCTGAGATAGATATGGCACTTGCGTTTACAAGTGGCGCTTCACTACAACGGGTATTAAAGCTGGATAAAAACACGGCCCCAAATTTAAGTGTTTCATTGCACGAACCTTTCGAACTAGATGAGTTTATTGAAGCAAGCCAGCGTATTTTACAAGATAATAATTATAGTGATTGGCGCAGTACCCAAGGTACTCTATTTGCAGCCGTTGCTATGGAAAAGCGCATTATGTCTATGTTGCTTGCCCTCATTGTATTGGTGGCTGTATTTAATATTGTATCGGCATTAACCATGATGGTAAGCGAAAAACAAGGTGAAGTGGCCATACTACAAACGTTAGGTTTAACGCCTTCGCAAGTGCAAAAAGTGTTTATGGTGCAAGGCTTATATAACGGCGTAATTGGTACAGCAATAGGCGCATTTTTAGGTGTAATATTTAGTTTATATATAAATGAGCTACTTGCATTAGTGGGCTTAAACTTATTGGCAGGTATAGAGCTTCCGGTAAAATTTGATATTTTGAGTTTAGTAATAATAGCGTTTGCCAGTATTGCTATGAGCTTTTTAGCTACCTTATATCCTGCGCGTAAAGCCGCAAAAGTAAAACCAGCAGAGGTATTACGTTATGAATGATTTAGTAATTAGTTGTGAAAATTTAAGTAAAGTTTATCAAGATGGCAGCAACCAAGTTGAAGTATTAAAAGGTGTTGATTTAGCGCTGCAGCAAGGTGAAATGCTCGCTATTGTAGGGAGTTCTGGCTCTGGTAAAAGTACGCTTTTACACATACTTGGCACATTAGATACCGCAAGCTCAGGTAGCGCTAAAATTAAAAACCAAGAAGTTGCAAAACTTTCGCGAACAGAGCAAGCCGCATTTAGAAACCAAAACTTGGGCTTTATCTATCAATTTCATCACTTATTAATGGAGTTTAGCGCAGTCGAAAACGTGGCTATGCCATTATTAATTAAAGGCTTGAGTGCAAAAGAAGCCAAAGCTCAAGCGCTCGATATGCTCGAAAAAGTAGGCCTTGCACATCGCAGCTCGCATAAACCGTCTGCGCTTTCTGGTGGAGAGCGCCAACGCGTGGCTATTGCCCGTGCACTGGTTACAAAACCTGCGCTTGTGCTTGCTGATGAACCAACCGGTAATTTAGATAAACAAAATGCGATTAAAATTTACGATTTAATTAATGAGCTTAACCAAAGCTTAAACACCAGTTTTGTGGTAGTTACACACGATTTAGAACTTGCCGATAAGCTGGGCAAAATAGCTTATTTAGACGATGGAAAACTAGCTATTAAAGAGTCGCAGCATGTTGCTTAGTGCATTTTTAAGTAAACGTTTTAGAGCCTATTCAGGCCACAAAGATGAAAAAAACGGCTTTGTTAGTTTTATCGCTAAAGCGTCGACTATTGGTATTTTATTAGGTGTCGCGGTTTTAATTGTGGCGCTGTCGGTAATTAATGGTTTTGAGCAGCAACTAGTACATAGATTACTAAGTGTTGTGCCACAGGTTGAATATGTAGCACCAAGTAGACCCATCGCGAATTGGTCGCAAAAAATTGAGGATTTACAAACACAACCGCATGTAACAGGGGCTGCGCCATTTATTGCAGTGAATGGGATGGCGCAATATAAAAGCCAGCTAAAAGCGATAGAAATTCGAGGTGTTGAGCCATCGCTCGAGAGTAATGTATCGGCGGTAAATCAGTTTACCAGTGGTAAATTAGTCAGCCAGCTAGGCCTTGACGATGTAATTTTAGGTAAACAAATAGTAAAACAGTTAGACGCCAAAGTAGGCGATAACATTACATT
Organism: Pseudoalteromonas sp. SR43-3; assembly: GCF_014163875.1. Taxonomy (NCBI): domain Bacteria; kingdom Pseudomonadati; phylum Pseudomonadota; class Gammaproteobacteria; order Alteromonadales; family Pseudoalteromonadaceae; genus Pseudoalteromonas; species Pseudoalteromonas sp. SR43-3. Next base: position 70,170 of record NZ_JACJEC010000001.1, read on the forward strand.
ACTTATTCCGCAAATTAGTCAAAAAGGTCAATCATTATTAGCGCCTAAACGCGTAACACTTAACCTTGCAGGTGTTATAGAAATGGGCGGACCGATTGATAGTACCGCTGCATTTATACATCTTAACAAAGCACAGCAAACATTGGGTTACGATGAAACCCAAGTAACAGGGCTGCGTTTAAGTGTTGATGATGTGTTTTCGGCGCATCAAATAGCGCTAAGAGTGGGCCAAACTATTGACGACTACGTGTATATTTCTAGTTGGTTTAGAACCCAAGGCAGCCTTTATCAAGATATTCAAATGGTGCGTACCATTGTTTATATTGTGGTGTTTTTAATTATAGCGGTAGCCAGTTTTAATATTGTATCGTCCTTGGTGATGGAAGTACGCGAAAAACAAGGCAATATCGCAATTTTAAAAACCATGGGCGCGAAAGACAGTACTATTTTAGCCACCTTTGTAATGCAAGGCTTAATGCAAGCATTTGTAGGCGTGGCACTAGGGACACTAATTGGCGTGGTATTAGCGCTTAATATAAGTGAGCTTTTTACGTGGATAAGCCAATTATTTGGAGCCAATCCGCTTGAGGGCGTTTATTTTATAGAGTTTTTACCAAGTAAATTAGTACTTGAAGACATTGGTATTACAGTGATTGTTACGTTTGTGCTTGCGATACTTGCCACTATTTATCCTGCATGGCAAGCAACGCGCGTAGATCCTGCCAAGGTGCTTGGTAACTAGGTATAAGAAGCTCAGATAAAAATTTATAGGGTGGTATTAGTAAACCTGTTAAACTAGGTGCTTATATAAAATTAAGCAATAACTGCTTGGTTGCTATACCTCACTTTGGGATTTACTTTGACTAATAACGATATTTTACGCCGCATTCGCTACACTTTTAACTTAACTGATACTGCTATGGTCAATGTTTTTGCATCAGCAGAGCATACGGTCACCAAAGAGCAAGTAATTGCATGGTTAACTAAAGAAGGTGAAGAGGCTTTTACCCCAATAAGTGATACTGAGTTTGCAAGCTTTTTAAATGGGTTTATTAATACCCAACGTGGCAAACGCGAAGGTGAGCAACCAGAGCCAGAGAAAAAGCTAAACAACAATATTATCTTTATGAAGCTACGTATTGCTTTAAATATGAAAGCAGAAGATGTTATAGCAACACTTGCACTTGTTGATTTTGATTTAAGTAAGCATGAGTTAAGCGCATTTTCTCGTAAAGTAGATAACAAACATTACCGTGTTTGTAACGATCAAATATTACGTTTGTTTTTAACCGGCGTACAAAAGCAGCATCGTCCAGAAGAGTCTGCTTAGTAACTGGTTTTAGCTAATTAGCTTTTAGTTAATGGGCTTGTGTATGTGCAATGCTACATAAAGCCTATTATCAATGTTAAACCCCAACACTTAATAATTAAATACATTTATAACAACACCAAGTTACTTATTGGTTTACTTGCGTGTAAAAATTATATTGCCCCCGCACAAATAGTTCACAGATTAACGCTAATTTTGGCAAAATAAAGATAATAATTGCATTCGTAAGCTATAACGCTGTAAAGCTCGGTCATAACAGCGTAGGATCAAGTTACTTTCGAATGAAAATTAGGTTTGCACTTTAGGTGCATTAACATATAAAAAATTATGCAACTAACTGCAAAACCATCACTTCCTAATGCGTTACTTATTTCTATTAGTACACCACAATTTAAAGGCGACGAAGCAACAGAATCGCTTGCAGAGCTTGCTCGTTTGGTAACTACATTAGGCTTTAAAGTAGTAGGTACACAATCGCAAAAGCAAAGTTCTACCCAAAAAGTTAATGTACTGGGCTCAGGAAAACTAGCTGAAATAGCACACCTTACCGGCAATAAAGGGATGGTTGAAAACGAGCAAGAAGATGATTTACTTGATGAAGACCCTTTAACCGAAATATCCTCAGAAATTCCATCAAACGATTTAGAGTTTGCATGTGCCGATGTAGTGGTATTTGACTGCGATTTAACGCCTTCTCAACTGCGTAATGTTGAGAACCAATTAGGTGTAGAAGTATTTGATCGCACTGGTATTATCATTGAAATATTTAGCCGTCATGCGCGTACTAAAACAGCAAAATTACAAGTTGAAATTGCTCGCCTTAATTATGTCGCGCCACGGCTTCGTGAAACATCAACAGGTGATAAAGAACGCCAAATGGGTAAAGGTGCGGGTGAAACCACACTTGAGCTAAATCGCCGTAAGGTGCGCGATCAGTTAGCAGAATTAAAGCGCGAACTTGTTAGTGTTCAAGATGTAATGATGGACAGACGTACGCAGCGCTCTGAGCTATTCTCAGTGGCTTTAATTGGTTATACCAATGCGGGCAAGTCATCAATGATGCGCGCAATTACAGGTAGTGATGTAGAAGGCGAAAACAAACTTTTTGCAACGCTAGATACCACTGTTCGCGCGTTGTATCCGATTACCCAGCCTCGTATATTGGTTTCAGATACGGTTGGTTTTATTAAAAAATTACCTCATGATTTGGTTGCTTCATTTCATTCAACGCTCGCTGAGGCACATGATGCGTCGTTACTGTTATATGTTGTAGATGCTTCAGATCCTTCTTTTCGCTCACAACTTGAAGTAGTACATAAAGTACTGGCAGAAGTTGGGGTAGAAGGTAGCAAAAAATTATTAGTACTGAATAAGTCAGACCAATTAAGTACTGATCAACAGCAGTCGCTAATGGATGAGTTTCCTGATGCGATGATGACTTCTACACGTAATCCAGATGATATTAGTAAACTGCACAAATACATTATTGGCATTGCTCAAGAGGACATGATTGAAGAAGAGATTGTTATACCGTACACAGCTAAAGGTATTGTGGGCGAAATTCGATCGAGTATGAGTGTTGTTAAAGAAGAATATGAATACAGCCATATTAAATTAACAGTGCGTTCGAGTGCGATTGATTTAGAACGTTTAAAAAAGAGAATGTTGAATTTATAATAAACTCAGTACATAAAAAGCACAGCCAATTGGCTGTGCTTTTTAGTATTAGTCCTAACATACGTAAATTTAACGCTGCTAGCTCTGAACATAGCTCTGAGATAAATTCCCTACCCAGAGCCTCAGTTACTTAAAGACGAAACTAGGAAAAAGCGTTGTCGCTTAGCTCTTCTTGCATTTGCTCGCGCATTTTAAATTTTTGCAGTTTACCTGTTACTGTCATTGGGTAGTTTTCTACGAAACGGATATGTCGTGGCATTTTAAAGTAGGCTAGTTTGTCTTTTAAAAACTCACGAATTGCTTGCTCATCAAGTACAGCATCTTCTTTTGGTTGGATCCAAGCGCACACTTCTTCGCCATACTTTTCATCGGTTATACCAAATATGGCAGCATCTTGAATGCCAGGGTAGGTGTAAAGTACTTCTTCTATTTCTCGAGGGTAAATGTTTTCGCCGCCGCGAATAATCATATCTTTTATACGCCCAACAATCGTAACAAACCCTTCTGTATCCATGACACCTAAATCGCCAGAGTGCAGCCAACCTTCGTCATCTATTGTGGCTTTTGTTTTAGCTTCGTCATTCCAATAGCAGCGCATTATGCCTGCACCTTTACTACACACTTCGCCAGGTTGACCAATTTTTTGAATGTTACCCAGCTCGTCAATTATTTTAACCTCGGTATGGGCAAGTGCGCGGCCAACCGTTGTTACTTGCCGCTCTATTGAAGAGTCTGTTTCGGTAATGTTGTTTATGGGGCTGCACTCCGTTTGCCCGTAAGCAATCAGTATTTGATGCATGTTCATTTGTGTTTGTACTTTGCGCATTACTTGCTCTGGGCATGTAGAGCCTGCCATTACACCCGTGCGTAAAGTACTTAGGTCATAATCGTTAAAGTTACTCAGCTCAAGCTCACTAATAAACATAGTAGGTACACCGTGCAGCGCTGTACATCCTTCTTGTTGAACTACATCAAGCGTGGTTTTTGCATCGAACGAATCACTAGGGTAAATAGCTGCTGCACCTTTACTAACACACAATAAGCTACCCAATACCATTGCAAAGCAATGATATAACGGGATAGGGATACATAACTTGTCATCGCTCGTAAAGTGCATAGATTCGGCGACGAATAGCGCATTATTTAAAATATTTTTATGAGTGAGCGTTGCGCCTTTTGGGTTGCCTGTTGTACCTGATGTAAATTGTATATTGATATCTTGATCAGCATTTAAGTTTTCACCTATTGCTTTTAATTCAAGCTCATGAGCTGCTGTTGGCAAGTTAATAACATCATTAAAAGAGTGCATACCAGGAGATGCTTCATCGCCAATGCGGATTATATTTTTAAGAGTGGGTAGTGCTTTTAAATTAAGTGTGTACTTATCGCAAGTTGCAAGTTCTGGCGCTAAACCATTAAGCATTTCTAAGTAATCACTGCCTTTAAAATTTGATGCTGTGATTAGAGTTGAGCATTCAACACTATTTAAAGCATATTGTAATTCGTTAGGACGATATGCCGGGTTGATGCACACCATTATTGCGCCAATTTTTGCCGTTGCAAATTGGGTTAAGCACCACTCAATATTATTAGGAGACCAAATACCAACGCGCTCACCTGGTTTTACGCCAAGGGCAAGTAACCCCTTCGCAAGCTGATTAACTTCTTTTTGAAATTCTTTATACGTTAATCTAATACCTTGGTGATGAACTACAACAGCTAACGCCTCTGGCCTTTTGTCGACAATAAAGTCAAAGTACTCGCCTATAGTTGAATTTGTTAAAGGTGTGCTTTGTATACCTTTAAAGTAGCTTTGGGATAACGGCAAGTGATTTGTTTGCTCTACTTCTTTTACCGGGGTAGTGTGTGTGTGCATTGCTCTCTCCATGAAAATGTGTGTGAGTTATGTAAACTACAAAGTTAAAATAAACACATATTGTCGACAAAGAGAAGTGCAGTTAGACTAATGTATTATTAGATTAATAAAAGCTAATACTACTTTTTAGACACAAAAAAACGCGTCTTACAATGTAAGTACGCGTTTTTAAACGAGTAATGAGTTTACATTTCGTCGCTGCGGTATGTTTTTTTCATGATATAAACGTAAGCGTTTACAAAAGCATTTTCTTGGTACTTTTTAAGGCCTGTTTCTTCAAAATCAATAGGGATGGGGTTGCGTTTTAACTGCTCTTTAACTTCAGTTGTAGTAAATAAACGTACATCTAAGTTGTCAATTAATTGAATTGCAGTTTCCATTTTAAAGCCTTTTGCACTGCCAGCAAATTTACCTTTAGGCTGACGCTCACGAATTGCAACAGAATCAATTTGGTAATCTTGCATTAGTTTTGCAAAATCGAATTGAAATTTACGCATTACTTCAGTGTCGTTACCGTTACCTAAGGTAAAGCGTGTTTGGCGCACATCGCGAATATCAAATACGTCATTATCTTTACTTAAAATACAAAGTAGTACATCACTACCGGTAATTTCTACACCACATGTTCTCATGTCTATTCTCTAAAATAACTTAATTACGCAGTATTATACGCAACGCACATTAAAATGCGAGTGTGGGTATAGCTGTAGGCGCGTAATTAATGCATTGATGCTTTTATATCTTAATAAAATGATTTTTTTGCTTTAAAAGCTACATTTTGTGGATAAAACGGGTCGATTTCACCCCTTTAAACTTGTAATTAAATGCGCGGCACGCGACAATATATCTTTGTAGTTGAATAGACTCCTCATCTACATATATTAGTCAATGCTTATTCGTAAAAGCGTTGTCGAGTCATTCTCATTTAATTTATTAAAAATACACGTGATACATTGTAGGTGTCACCACTGTAGCAAGGATTTATAATGCCAGTTATTACTCTTCCAGACGGAAGTCAACGTAGTTTTGAAAACCCTGTAAGCACGCTTGATGTTGCAAACGACATTGGTCCTGGTTTAGCTAAAGCGACCATTGCGGGCCGTGTAAATGGCGACCGTGTTGATGCATGTGATTTAATTAGTGATGACTCTCGTCTTGAGATCATTACCGCTAAAGACGATGACGGCCTTGAAATCATTCGTCACTCTTGTGCTCACTTAATCGGTCATGCAGTTAAGCAACTTTTCCCAGACGCAAAAATGGCAATTGGTCCTACCATTGATAACGGTTTTTACTACGATATCGATATGGAACACTCACTATCACAAGATGATCTTGAAGCAATTGAAAAGCGTATGCTGCAACTTGCAAAAACCAACTACGACGTAGTGAAAAAAACAGTAAGCTGGCAAGAAGCACGCGATACATTTGAAGCGCGTGGCGAAACATACAAAATAGAAATTTTGGACGAAAACATCGCTAAAGATGACCGTCCTGGGTTATATCATCACGAAGAATATGTAGACATGTGTCGTGGACCTCACGTTCCTAACATGAAATTTTGCCAAAACTTTAAAATAATGAAAGTGGCGGGTGCATATTGGCGTGGTGATTCAGAAAACAAAATGCTACAACGCATTTACGGCACCGCGTGGGGCGATAAAAAGCAACTTAAAGCGTATTTAAAGCGCCTTGAAGAAGCTGAAAAACGCGATCACCGTCGTATTGGTAAAGCGCTTGATTTATGGCATTGGCAAGAAGAAGCGCCAGGCATGGTATTTTGGCACAACGATGGTTGGAGCATTTACCGTGAGCTTGAAGAATTCGTACGTGAAAAATTACGCGAATATGAGTACGAAGAAGTAAAAGGTCCAATGATGATGGACCGTTCACTTTGGGAAAAATCAGGTCACTGGGAAAAATATTCAGAAGCAATGTTTACCACTGAGTCTGAAAAACGTGAATACGCAATTAAACCAATGAACTGCCCTGGTCACGTGCAAATCTTTAACCAAGGTTTAAAATCGTACCGTGATTTACCACTTCGTATGGCTGAATTTGGTTGTTGTCACCGTAATGAACCATCAGGTGCACTACACGGTTTAATGCGTGTACGTGGCTTTACACAAGATGACGCTCACATTTTCTGTACTGAAGAGCAGATAATGGACGAAGTGTCAGCGTGTATTAAGATGGTTTATGATACATATGAAACATTCGGATTTGAGAAGATTGTAGTTAAGCTATCTACTCGCCCAGAACAACGCATTGGTGAAGACCATATGTGGGATAAAGCAGAGCTTGCTTTAGCTGATGCACTTAAGCTAAACGATATTGAATTTGATTATCTTCCGGGCGAAGGCGCGTTTTACGGTCCTAAGATTGAATTTACTTTGTACGATTGTTTAGACAGAGCGTGGCAGTGTGGTACAGTGCAATTAGACTTTGCATTACCGGGTCGTTTAGGTGCTACTTATGTAGCAGAAAATAACGAGCGTCGTACACCTGTAATGATACATCGTGCTATTTTAGGTTCTATTGAACGCTTTATTGGCATTTTAACTGAAGAGTACGCTGGTTTATTCCCGACGTGGCTTGCACCAAAGCAAGTGGTAATTATGAATATTACCGATAAACAGGCTCCTTATGTTAAAGAAGTTGTACAAAAATTAAATAAACTTGGAATTAGAGCCGCTGCTGACTTGAGAAATGAGAAGATTGGCTTTAAAATCCGTGAGCATACACTGAAGCGTATTCCATATTTACTTGTTGTTGGCGATAAAGAAGTTGAACAGCAAGAAGTAGCAGTGCGTACTCGCACAGGTGAAGACCTTGGCAAATTTAATGTTGATGATTTTGTAGCTAAAATTAGTGAAGAAATTAAAAATCGACAGTAAAAATCGAGCGTGTAAGGCATTAACAAACAGCCATTTACACGCTTATATTATTGATATTCTTGGAGGAACGTACTATTAGAGGCGGCAAGAAAGGGCAACAAACAGCTCAAAAAAATCGTATTAACGAAGAAATTACAGCGCAAGAAGTTCGTTTAATTGACATTGAAGGCGAACAAGCTGGAATTCAGTCATTACAAGACGCGCAAACTATGGCCGATGCAGCGGGTGTTGATCTTGTTGAGATCAGTCCAAACGCTGAGCCGCCTGTTTGTAGAATCATGGACTACGGTAAGTTCATCTTTGAAAAAAGCAAAGAACTAAAAGAGCAGAAGAAGAAGCAAAAGCAAATCCAGATAAAAGAAATCAAATTCCGTCCTGGTACGGATGAAGGTGATTATCAGGTTAAGCTTCGCAACTTACGTAAGTTCTTAGAAGCTGGTGATAAAGCTAAGATTACTATCCGCTTCCGTGGTCGTGAAATGGCTCACCAAGAAATTGGTATAGAATTATTAAACCGTATCAAAGCCGATTTAGAAGAGCTTGCAGTAGTTGAGTCTTTCCCAAATCGTGTTGAAGGCCGCCAAATGGTTATGATGATGGCGCCTGTTGCTAAAAAATAATTTTTAAGCGATAATACGCACCGAAATTAGCTCAGGTCTGCAAGCAATATGCGAATATTCACCTGAGTTAACCGGTCTTAAAGCAAGATTGCGGCATTTATGTTGGGTCTTCACCGGAACATGGCAGTAAGTTAGGCCTAAAAGTGGAGCTATAGAAATATATCTCACGCCTGCTTACTAATTTAAAAGCAATACAATTGGAGTTATTGCAATGGCTTATAAGCTAAAAAGTCACAGTGGCGCTGCTAAGCGTTTCAAAAAGACTGCTTCTGGCGGTTTCAAGCGTAAACAAGCGCATCTTCGTCATATTCTGACTAAGAAAACTTCTAAGCGTAAGTTACACCTACGTCCTAAGATGATGGTTCATAAAAATGACCATGGTCTAGTTTCACGTATGTTACCGTTCGCTTAATAGGGGTTTTTAGAAATGGCAAGAGTTAAACGCGGCGTTGTCGCACGTGCACGTCACAAAAAAGTTTTAAAACAAGCAAAAGGTTACTACGGAGCACGTTCACGTGTTTACCGCGTAGCTTTCCAGGCTGTTACTAAAGCGGGTCAATACGCTTACCGTGACCGTCGTGCGAAGAAACGTACTTTCCGTCAATTATGGATTGCACGTATCAATGCTGCTTCACGTCAAAATGGTCTGTCTTACAGCCGTTTTATCAATGGTCTTAAAAAGACTTCTGTAGAAATCGATCGCAAGATCCTTGCAGATATCGCTGTTTACGACCAAGTTGCATTCGCAGCGCTTGTAGAAAAAGCAAAAGAAGGCCTAGCCGCTTAAGCTTTTTTATATAAGTATTAAAAAGGAGCCTATGGCTCCTTTTTTTGTGCCTGTAATTTAGTAACTTAACCCAATGAGTAATACTAATTCGCTTAATTAAATGATCTATTTTGAGGGCGGAAAAACGTGTTGATAGCTAGGTAAAAAATTCGCTATTTAGTTGTTCTCGGCAATTGCTCCTGCATTGCTCTACCTTCTGCATCCATGCAGTCGTAAATGAGAGTTTTTTAACGCAGATAGCGACATGTTTAGCCCCGCAAAATGATTAAGTATTATTGCACATTGGTATAATACTTAATAAGGTTATAAAGCCTAAAAACACAGGTGTGAATGAGTGAAATGTATTTGGCTGCATTTTTTTGTTGAATCACCGCAGTTTCCTCATTATAAAAAATTTAGTTGATATAATTTATATAATTAAGGCGTTTGTTAGAGAATTTTATGTTTGCAAGTTTACTCATTTTATCTGCAAGTGTGGCGTATGACGCACACTTACCTCCACTCATTGAGTGGCAGGGGAAAAGCGTAGAGCTTTTACAAAAACAAGGGCCGTTAACTACTGACTTTGAGTTATCTGCAGGTGAAGCGTCGCCCGATTATGCAAATACAATGGCATTTGTAGATAGGTTAGTTGCTGCAAACCCTACTCAGTATCAATCTCAAACCATTGGCTATAGTAATAGTAAGCGTGCAATAAAAATGCTAATTGCCAGTGAGCAAGGTTTTTTTGAAGCAAGGCAAATGGCTAATAGCACTAAGCCAACTATTTTTATCCAGGCAGGAATACATTCTGGGGAAATAGACGGTAAAGATGCCATGTTCATGTTACTCAGAGATATAGCGACGGGTAAGCGCCGTGACATTTTAAAAAAGGTAAACATATTATTTATTCCTATTTTAAATGTAGATGGCCACGAACGTAGCAGTGCGTTCAATCGCATTAATCAACGGGGCCCTGCAAAAATGGGCTTTAGAACAAATGCTAATAACCTTAATTTAAATCGTGATTTTACTAAATTAGATACCCCAGAAGTTAGAAGTGTTTTAAAGGTTATTAACGACTACAACCCAAATTTATACATTGATGTACACGTTACCGACGGCGCAGATTACCAATACGATGTGACTTATGGTTACAATCCGGTATTTTCGAGCGAATCGCCTGCGGTATCAGATACATTAAACCAGTTTTTTAAACCTCTCATTGACGATACGCTAGCGAAGCAAGGACACATCCCAGGACCACTTGTTTTTGTTATGGACAAGCGCGACTTTAAAAAAGGGTTAGCGGGCTGGGTTGCTACGCCACGTTTTTCAAATGGTTGGGGGGATTTAAAGTCATTGCCGACTATTTTAGTCGAAAATCATTCATTGAAGCCTTACAAGCAACGTGTATTGGGAACTTATGTATTTTTAGATGGTGCTATTACTGCGCTATCAAAGCACAGTCATGAATTAGCTAATGCAGTAAAAAAAGAACAAGAATTTGTTCCTAAACAGCTAATAGTAAAGCGTGGCTATGCCAAGCAAGCTGATACGATTGCGCAGTTTAAAGGCATTGAATATTCATCAAGCATGAATTCACTTTCGGGTCAAAATGAAGTGAAATATTTGGGTAAAGCACATACATATACTGACTTACCTATTTATTGGCAAAAAGATGTACAGCATACAGTTGAAGTACCTAAAGCTTTTTTTATTCCGCCTGTATATAGCAACATTATTGAGAAACTAAAGTTACATGGTGTCTCTATTAATAAACTTGAAGGGGCAAACACACAGCCTTTGAAAGTTGCAAAGGTGGCTGAATACACGTTTGATAAAGCACCATTTGAAGGGCGTTTTAGAGTATCAGCAACTTTTGATTACGTCCCTGCTATAAATGTAGATTTAGATGGTTGGTATCAAGTCAATACTCAACAAAAAGCAGGTGAGCTTGCTGTGCATTTATTGCACCCAGAAGCTCCTGATTCATTTTTTGCGTGGGGTGAGTTTAATACTATTTTTCAGCGTACCGAGTACATGGAAAACTATGCGCTAATTCCGTATGCACGCCAAATGCTAAAAGATAACCCAAAGCTTGCGCTTAAGTTTGATGAAAAACTTAAAGATAAATCATTCGCGAGTGACGCAGAAGCTCGATTAAACTGGTTATATGAACAAAGTCCATTTTATGATCAAGCGTACTTAAAGTATCCAATACTTATGTCATTCGAAGAAGAAGTTGTTATTCCAGATCAAAAAAGTAAAGAAATTTAATATGGAAATCATAACTATACCTGTCACTGCCTTTGCACAAAACAGCCGTATTATTTGGTGTAGCGAAACTAAACACGCTGTGGTTATCGACCCAGGTGGCGACACTGATAAAATAATAACGGTCCTTAATGAGCATAAACTAGCATTAAGTGCTATTTGGTTAACGCACGGGCATTTAGATCATGTGGGTGGGGCTGATATTTTACGAAATCAATTTAACGTACAAATTATTGGTCCACAAAAAGATGAGTACTTTTGGTTTGAAAACTTACCTATGCAAGCACAGATGTTTGGATTTAAACCCATTGAACCGTTTTATCCGGATATTTGGCTAAACCATAATGACACCGTGAGAGTAGGTAAACTTAGCTTTTTAGTGAAACATTGCCCGGGGCATACACCCGGTCATATAGTGTTTTACCAACCAGACTATGAGTGCGTTATTGTCGGTGACGTTATTTTTAAAGGCTCAGTAGGGCGCACTGACTTTCCTAAGGGGAACAGTGAACAACTTATAGAGTCGATTAAGACGCATATTTTAACCTTACCTGATAATACTAAAATATTGGCAGGACATGGTAGCGACACTACGGTGGGGTTTGAAAAGAAAACAAATCCTTTTATAAGTGGTAAGTTTGGTTAAGTTGCTTATTTTAAGTTTACAAACTGCATAAACATTAAAAATAAGCAGACTGAGTTTTAAAATGGTTGTATAATTTAACCAGTTTATTTGATAAATAAGAAATAAAATGTCTCTAAATCACGTAGATCGCCAAATATTGGCACTTTTACAACAAGATGCTAGTTTATCAACCGCAGAAATTGCAGATAAAGTAGGCTTGTCTCAATCTCCATGCTGGCGTCGAATCGCTAAGCTAGAGCAAGATGGTTATATAAAAAGCAAAGTGGCTCTTTTAGATGAGAAAAAACTTGGCTTTGATATGCTTGTATATGCACATGTGCGTTTATCAAATCACGGTAAAAAGAATCTTGCTGAGTTTGAAAAGCTGATCATGAGCTACGACGAGGTAACAGAGTGTTACACTATGGCTGGTACCATGGACTTTATGCTACGCATAATTTCACAAGGCATAGAAGGGTATGAGCATTTTGTGCGCGATAATTTACTAAGCTTAGAATACGTCCAAGAAGTACATTCTAATGTAACAATGACATGTGTAAAACGCAGTACTTCCCTTCCTTTGTAAAAGCACTTCTTTTAAAAGCTAAACCATTTTTAGTTTAGCTTAACCACATAATGATAATTGTTAACTGAGCGCTAATTTGGTAGAATTTAGCGCTTTTTTTGATACCCATTACATCATTTGAGGACCTCAATGTTTAACTTACTCAGTAGGGCGCCTAGCTCTGCTAAAAACGATATTCTATCTGGATTAACTGTGGCGTTAGCCTTAGTCCCAGAAGCAGTTGCGTTTGCCTTTGTTGCAAATGTAGAACCTTTGGTTGGTCTATATGCCGCGTTTATCGTTGGTTTAATTACGGCTATTTTTGGTGGTCGCCCTGGTATGATTTCAGGTGCAACCGGTGCACTAGCTGTTGTCATGGTAAGTTTAGTGCTTGATCACGGTGTTGAGTATCTATTTGCAACTGTGTTGCTGATGGGAATACTGCAAATTCTCGCGGGTGTATTTAAGCTCGGTAAGTTTATCCGTATGGTTCCTCATCCGGTAATGCTTGGTTTTGTAAACGGGTTAGCAATTGTTATATTTTTAGCTCAGCTAGGGCAGTTTAAAGTGCCAGATGGTATGGGCGGACAAGAATGGATGACAGGTAATCCATTATTTATCATGCTTGGCTTAGTTGCATTAACCATGGCAATAATCCACTTTTTGCCAAAATTGACTACAGCAGTGCCTTCATCTCTAGTTGCTATTGTAACTGTAACTGGATTAGTGATTGGATTTGATTTAGAAGCGCATACAGTATTAGATTTCTTAAAAGGAATGACTGGAGACGAAACAGCAACAATCGCTGGCGGCTTACCTGAATTTCATATTCCTATGGTACCGTTTACTTTCGAAACGCTACAAATTATTTTTCCTTATGCACTTATTTTAGCGGCTATTGGTTTAATTGAATCATTATTAACGCTTAGCTTAATTGATGAGATTACAGAAACCCGTGGTCATAGTAATAAAGAATGTATTGGTCAAGGTGCTGCAAATATTACCTGCGGTATGTTTGGTGCAATGGGTGGTTGTGCAATGATTGGTCAATCAATGATCAATATAAATTCAGGTGGTCGCTCTCGTTTATCAGGTATAAGCGCTGCACTTATGCTACTTGGTTTTATTATTTTTGCCTCTAGCTTAATTGAAATGATCCCATTAGCTGCACTTGTTGGTGTTATGTTTATGGTAGTACTTGGTACATTTGAATGGGCAAGCTTTAAAATGATGAAGCGCGTACCATTATCTGATGCATTTGTAATTGTTCTTGTGTCGGGCGTGACGGTTATTACTGATTTAGCGATTGCTGTATGTGTGGGTGTTATTGTATCGGCTTTAGTATTTGCTTGGCAGCATGCGAAGCAGATATATACAACTAACTACATTGATCAGGAAGGCGCTAAGGTGTATGAACTACATGGTCCGTTATTCTTTGGCTCTGTTAAAAACTTTTCTGAGTTATTCGATGTGAAAAATGATCCTAAAAATGTGATTGTTGAATTTAAACACAGCCGCGTATCTGACCACAGTGCAATAGAAGCAATTGATACACTTGCTGACAAATACACAAAAGCAGGTAAACAACTTCATTTACGTCACTTAAGTAAAGACTGTACGCAGTTGCTTCATAAAGCACGTGATTTAGTTGAAGTGAATGTGATTGAAGATCCAACGTACAAGGTAGCATCAGATAAACTAGCTTAATTTACACAAAGCTATTGATATTTAAAAAGCGGAAGGTGGATAACCTTTCGCTTTTTTAGTGTCTCGACTATTTGTTTGCGGTAAGACTCTTAAAAAGCAAGGCAAGCTGTAGTGCTATGCAAACTCATAAATCTATATAATAAGGCTATCTAATTTTGTGAAAATTAGCCCTACATAGGTAAAAATAATAAAAATAACAAACGCCTATTTTATGGAATTAGTTTTAACCATACGGAGTAAACATCTATTTTGAACTGGCAATCTTTAGTCGATAACAGGCAACGTTTTTTTTGGCTTTTGCAAATCGCGGGCTGGATTGGTTACGCGTTAGTAAATTATATCGGCTCTAAAGTATTTGAAATGCGTGATATATACGTATTTGTTATTTTATTGAATGCTTACGCTGGTTGTTTAATGACAGTGCCGCTTAGGTATATTTACCGTAAAATTTGGAATGCCTCGCCTTGGGTATTAATGATTGTAGTATTTGGTGCCTCTTATATAACGGGCACTCTATGGGCTGTCGTTCAAAAATTCAATCTATGGGAAATATACCGCCATGGTTATAGACCAGAGGAGTGGTTTTATTACCTGCAGCAAGGTTTAGATTCGGTTTATATTATTTTATGTTGGAGTGGTTTGTACTTTGGCGTTAAATATTATCAGTTATTACAAAGTGAGCGACAAAAAGCGTTAAAGGCCACAACGATGGCACACGAAGCGCAACTAAAAATGCTCAGGTATCAGCTCAACCCCCATTTTCTATTCAATACACTTAACGCTATTTCTACTTTAATTTTGGTTAAAGAAAACAAAGATGCTAACTTAATGGTAGCAAGGTTAAGTGACTTTTTACGTTACACACTTAATACCGATCCAATTAAAAAAGTACCGCTTGAGCAAGAGCTACATGCTCTCATGCTTTATTTAGAAATAGAGCGCGTCCGTTTTGATGAGCGATTGAAAGTAAATGTAGATATTAGCGAGCAAGCAAAAGAGGCTTTAGTACCGAGCTTAATTTTGCAACCAATTATAGAAAACGCGATTAAATATGCCATTGCCCATCTGACAGAAGGTGGTGTAATTGATATTAAAGCACAAGTATTTGCGAATGAATTATTACTAGAAGTGGGTGACAACGGCCCAGGCACTGAAATACTTGATGGCCAATTAGTTAACGCTCAAGGTGTAGGTGTTGCTAACACCAAAGATAGATTAAAAACGTTGTATGAAAATAATTATTCGTTTGTATTATCACATAATACGCCAAGTGGATTAAAAGTTAATCTGCGAGTACCTTTTGAGAAGGCTGTGAAAAATGACTAAAATAAAAACACTCATTGTTGATGATGAACCGTTAGCGCGAAAAGGTTTAGCGGTAAGACTTGAAGAATATTCTGATATTGAAGTAATTAAATTGTGTAGTTCAGGCGCTGATGCAATTGAAATGTGCCAAAGCGAGAAAATCGATTTGGTTTTTTTAGATATTCAGATGCCAGGTATGAATGGCTTTGAGGTGGCAAGAGCGCTTAGCGAAAGTACAAAAGTACTACCTGCTATTGTATTTGTAACTGCTTTTGATCAGTTTGCTGTAAAAGCATTTGAAATTCATGCTCTCGATTACATTTTAAAACCCGTTGATGATAACAGATTAAAACAGGCGGTAGAAAAAGTGCATACTTATTTAAAAACGCAGCAAGACAACGCCCATAAGAAAAAACTAGCGAGTTTTGTAGCCGGTATTACTGGTAATAATTGCGAAGAAATATTAAAAAAATTAGCCACTGGCGATACCTTAACAGATAGACGTTACCCAGAATCGCTTGCAGTAAAAGAGCAGGGTGAAATTATACGGGTACCTGTAGCGACTATCCAATGGGTTGATGCTGCAGGTGACTATATGTGTTTACATTGTGAAGATGGACAAACGCATATACTTCGTAAAACAATGAAAGAGCTTGAGCAAGAGCTAGACCCTCAGTTATTTGTGCGTGTACACCGCAGTGCGATAGTAAACACAAAACAAATTAGTAAGCTGGTTACACAAGTAAGTGGCGAGTATTTATTAGTACTTGAAAACGGACAAGAATTAAAAGTGAGCCGTAGCTATCGAGATAAGGTTAAAGCGGCATTAGCAAGTTAAAGCCAACGCTTTTATTACAGGTACAAAAAATGCGAGCTAAGCTCGCATTTTTTATATTTAGTAATTATACCAATCCGCAACAATACTTAGTTATTTTGCGGGGCTAACGTGTCGCTACCTGTGTTAAAAAATTCTCATTTACGACTGCATGGATGCAGAAGGTAGAGCAATGCAGGAGCAATTGCCGAGAACAACTAAATAGCGATTTTTTGAATAGCTATCAACACGTTTTTCTATCCTCAAAATAGATCACTTAATTAAGCGAATTGGTATTAATTATGCGACAGTTACAATTTTCATTGTGTTAGTTGCGCCCACAGTTTCCATTGAGTCACCGTGAGTAATAATTACTGTATCGCCAGACTGTAAAGAACCTTGAGAAACTAAAGTATCAAGTGCCGCTTTTACCATACCGTCTTTTTCAGTTTTTGTAGAATCAAAAAATACTGGGTAAACACCACGATAAAGTGCTGTTTGACCTAATGTACTCGCATGACGTGAAAGCGAGTAGATTGGTAAGCCAGAGCTGATACGTGACATTAATTTAGCCGTGCTACCAGATTCAGTAAGCGTGATGATAGCTTTAACAGAATCTAAGTGATTAGCTGCATACATAGCAGAAAGTGCGATAGATTCTGCATTGTTAGAAAAACGACTATCTAAACGATGCTTAGAAACATGCGTTTCTTTTTGAGATTCAGCACCTAAACAAACACGTGCCATAGTTGCAACAGTTTCTTCAGGGTAATCACCAGCAGCTGTTTCAGCTGAAAGCATTACAGCATCTGTTCCATCAAGAACAGCATTTGCAACATCCATAACTTCTGCACGTGTAGGCATAGGGTTATCGATCATCGATTCCATCATTTGCGTTGCTGTTACTACAGTACGGTTTAATGAACGAGCACGACGAATAATTAGTTTTTGCTTGCCCATAAGAGCTGCATCACCAATTTCAACACCTAAATCACCACGGGCAACCATTACAGCGTCAGACGCTAGAATGATGTCATCAACAGCTTCTTGTGTTTCAACGGCTTCAGCACGTTCAATTTTTGCAAGTAGTTGTGCTTTTGAACCAGCAGCTTCAGCAAGTGAGCGTACGTAGCGCATATCGTCGCCACTACGTGGGAATGATACGGCAATGTAATCTACGTCAATTTCAGCGGCAGTTATTAAATCTTCTTTATCTTTTTCAGTAAATGCTGGAGCAGTTAAGCCACCACCTAAACGGTTAATACCTTTATTGTTAGATAAAACACCGCCAACAGTTACAGTACAATGTACTAAGTGCCCAGCTACTTCATCAACAGTTAGTTGAATAAGGCCGTCATTTAGGAGTAGTAAGTCGTTAGGGCTAACGTCGTTAGGTAATTCTTTATAATCAATACCTACAGAGTTAACATCGCCTTCGCCTTTTTCCATTTTTGCATCAAGAGTGAACTTTGCACCCACAGAAAGCGTTACTTTACCTTCTTTAAAAGTAGAAACGCGGATTTTAGGGCCTTGAAGATCAGCAAGAATAGCAATATGCTTGCCTAATTTTTTTGCAATATCGCGTACAGCTTGCGCACGGTCTTTATGATCTTGGGCAACACCATGTGAGAAGTTTAAACGTACTACATTAGCCCCAGCGATAATAATTTTTTCTAAGTTGTTATCTCTATCGGTAGCAGGTCCAAGGGTAGCGACTATTTTCGTGCGTCTTAGCATCAATTTCTCCTGTTTGCTTGGTGAAAGCATGTTGACGTTATTTTGTTGAATTAAAATATCTATATTAGATTAAAATATTTTAATTATGTGCAAACTTCAAAGGTTTGCCACTATTTTATACAAAACTATTGTGTCATCATTATGACACCGGTGTCAGAATGCGTCAATGATCTTAATTTCAATTAGCGTTGCTTTTAGTCACCCCGAGAGCATTGATGTTTGATATAATTACGTAGCTTATTTATCTGTAATAAAAAAGCATGTTGTATGGGCTCATAGTTAGTATTTTATGACTGTATGAGTATAATGCACGCGGTATTATTTAATTTATACACTGAATTTTCTAACCAAATAGTTGTTACCGAGGAGGACACTAGATGCAAGTTGCATTAGTAGGGTTAGGCGTTATGGGAAAAAATCTTGCCCTAAACTTGATTGAAAAAGGGATAACGCTAGTCGCTTATGATAAAAACCCACATGCGGGTGAAGAGTTACTAAGTTGTGCCAAATCACAAGGCATGGCTGATAGGCTTCACATTGTCTCTGATTTAAGTGACATGGTAAGGCGTTTAGAGGCACCTCGTTCTATTTTATTACTTGTTCCAGCTGGTGAGTTAGTTGATACAGTTTGTAATGAACTTGTAGAGGCCGGCGTTAATTGTAAAGATATGATAGTCGATTGCGGCAATAGTAATTATAAAGACGGTATAACGCGTAAACTCAAATACCAAAATAAATTTGAATTTGCCACTATGGGAATTTCTGGCGGTGCAGAAGGCGCTCGCCATGGTCCTGCAATGATGGCAAGTGGTTCTGAAGGTGGTTGGGAACGTATTGAGCCATGGTTTGAAAAAGTAGCTGCTAGCTATAATGGCGATTCATGTTTTGCACGTGTTGGCCAATCAGCAAGTGGTCATTTTGTAAAAATGGTTCACAACGGTATTGAATACGCACTGATGCAACTTATTGCAGAAGTGTACCAATTACTTCGTTTAGGTACTAATCGTTCTCCAAAAGAAGTAGCTGAGATATTTAATGACTGGTCAGAAGGTCAATTAAATAGTTACTTACTGTCTATTTCTAGCCATATATTGTCACTTGAAAATCATAATAATGTACCGCTTGCGGACTTAATTGATAATAAAGTTGGCGCTAAAGGCACTGGTCTTTGGACTGCGCAAAATGCACTCGAACTTGGTATTGCTGTCCCTTCACTTGTTGCTGCTGTTCAAGCTCGTCATTTAACTAATGCATGCAACACAACGGCTGCACAAGAGATGACATATGCATCTAAATCAACGAACAATGTTGAAATTGATTTAGAAGAGCTAAAAGACGCGTTCTTACTTGCAAGCTTACTTGCGTATCGTCAAGGTCTAGCGCTAATTAAAGGTGCATCACGTACTCATCAGTGGAAAGTAGATTTATCTAAAACGCTTCAAACGTGGCGCGCTGGTTGTATAATTCGTGCTGACTACCTTGATAGCGTTGCACAAGGTGTTGAATTTATTGACACTCTTGAAAAAGAGTCTAACTCTTTGCGAAAAATTACCGGTCAAGCAATAATGACTGGTTTAGCATTCCCTGTATTGGGAGCTACACAAACGTATTTAGCAACATTAACTACACCGAGTAATGGGCATTTAGTTCAAGCCCAGCGTGATTACTTTGGTGAGCACGGCATAAAAACCCACAGTGGTGAAATGTGTCATTTAACTGATTTAGTAGATATAGACGCTAAAGTTAGATAAAAAACAGTTGTTTAAAACGATAAAGGCACGCTATTTAGCGTGCCTTTTGTATTTTTACAGGCTAAAAATTAACGGCTCAACTCACCACGTAAGTTATCTTGCATTAAATGACGAATCGTTTCGACTTCAAGCTTTTGGCTAAATAAATAATGTAACTTAGTTAAACATGCTTCAAGAGTCATATCGTACCCACTTATTACACCAATATTTAATAGCGCATTACCTGTTGCATAGCCACCCATGTTTACATGACCTTTTAAACACTGAGTTAAGTTAACAATTACGACGCCACGTTTACTTGCTTCTTCGAGTATTGACAAAAAGCTCGGATCTTGTGGTGCATTACCTACACCAAAACTCAGTAGCACCAGTGATTTAATATTGCCATTGACCAAGCTTTTAACTACCTCTTGGCTAATGCCTGGGTACAAATAAAGCACCCCGATAGGTTGAGGTGTAATAGGTGTAACTTGCAGCTCATTTTCAACATATGGGCTAAGCTGACCCTTAATAAGTTGAATATTAATACCCGATAACGCGAGAGGGTCTAGATTCGGCGAGGCAAAAGCATTAAACCCATCCGCGTGTGCTTTAGTTGCTCTATTACCTCTAAACAGTTGGTTATTAAAAAAGAGACTTACTTCAGCAATAGGATAATTTGCAGCTAAATACATGGCATTAAGTAAGTTTACTTGGCCATCAGAACGTAATTGTGAGAGCGGAATTTGTGAGCCGGTTACAATCACAGGTTTAGTCAAATTTTCGAACATAAATGACAGCGCTGAGGCTGTATACGCCATAGTATCAGTGCCATGGAGCACCACAAAACCATCATAATCTTGGTATTTATCTTTGATATCATTAGCAATGAGTTGCCAATGCTCTGGAGACATGTCTGAAGAATCTATAAGAGGGCAGTATTCGTGAATATCAAACAAAGGCATTTCATCACGATTAAATTCTGCGTTATTCACTACGGTTTCTGTTAAAAAACCTTCAGCTGGAATATAGCCTCGACTCGATTTTTTCATACCTATAGTACCGCCAGTATAAGCGATATAAATGCGTTTACGTTTCATAAAAAAAGCCCAGTAAAAAAACTGGGCCTAGTATAACGTTAAGCAGCTTTAAATACAGCTGATTAGGTGAAGCTATGCACTTTTATTGTGCAACGTTACACACTAAACAGCGTGCGTATACACCTTGTGGATCGTTGTAATCTTTAAGGTTTTCAACTTCAGTACTTAATTGGTTAATAACACTTCGTAAATTAGCTTGTGTTGCTAACACAGATATTTTTTGTGTTTGCAAACCAAGCATAGATTTAATAGACGCATTACCAAAAATGTTTTGAATCATTTTTTCTTGCGAACTTAAATCTTGTTTAATAGTTTTAACTTCATAATGATTAAGCTTGGCAAGTGCAGCTGCGGCTTCAATCGCACCTTGTTTGTCGCCTAGCTTATCAACCAAACCTAGTTCAAGTGCTTGAGATGCAATCCATACGCGGCCTTGGGCAATTTTGTCAACCTGCTCAGGCGTCATATTACGCGCATCAGCAACAACATTTAAAAAGCGACCGTATGCTTCCTCAACGTTCATTTGAATTACTTGACCCATCTTTTCATTTAGTGGACGAGTGATAGAAAAGCCAGCCATTTCGGTTGTTGCAACGCCATCTGAATAAACACCAATTTTCGATAAGGTTTTCTCAAATGTCATAAACGTACCAAATACACCAATTGAGCCTGTAATTGTACTTGGTGCTGCCCAAATTTCGTTTGCAGCAGAGGCAATCCAATAACCACCTGATGCAGCCACAGAACTCATTGAAGCAATAACAGGTTTACCAGCAGCCTTAAGGGCTAATACTTCAGCACGAATAACTTCAGAGGCAAACATACTACCGCCACCAGAGTCTATACGTAGTACAACCGCTTTAACTTTATCATCTAGGCGTGCTTTACGAAGTAGGGCAGCTGTAGAGTCACCCCCAATTTCGCCTGCTTTACGCTCACCATCAACAATCGTACCTTTAGCAACAACTACCGCTACTTTTTCGGTAATAGGGTTATCAATTTCAATAGGCGGTTTAATTAAGCTTAAGTATTCACGAAATGAAACTTGCTTAAATGTCTTACCATCTTCTTGTGTGCCTACTAAATCAATTAATTGTTTACGAACTTGCTGATTTGTTTTTAAAGAGTCAACCCACTGGTGATCAAGTGCATATTTACCTGCATCGCCATCGGCAGCTTTCATTTTTTCTAGATATACGTCCATTGTTTCGTCAAAATTTGACTCATCAAACGGGCGAACAGCGGCAACATCTTGTTTGTATTCGCTCCAAAGAGCGCCTAACCAAACGCGGTTAGCTTCTTTAGCTGCATCGGACATGTCGTTACGAATAAAAGGTTCTACTGCTGACTTAAATGTACCAACACGGAAAATATGCTGCGTTACTTCAAGCTTTTCAAGTGCATCTTTAAAGTAAAGCGGGTACATGCCATAACCTTCAATACCTACGCTGCCGTATGGGTGCATAGCTATTTCGTCAGCATGCGATGCAATATAGTATTGTGCTTGAGTATAGTAATAACCCGATGCAATTACTTTTTTGCCAGCTTGCTTGAAGGCATCAATAGCCTTTGTAATTTGCTTAAGTTTATTTAAATGTGCTTTAGGCATCTCTTGTAAATCAAGCAATATCACCGAGATACGATCGTCTTTAGTCGCTTCGTTTATTACTTCAACAATATCGTCGAGTAATATTTCGCTTGGTGCTTCAGAACCAGAAGTTGCATCACTAATTGCGGCTTCAACTGGGTCTATATATGTTTTCTCTTCAACAATAGGGCCATTTAAGTTAAGCCTGAGTACAGAGCCATTTTCAACTATTATTTGATCATCGTCACTTGAGAGTGACACAAAGAAAACAATTACCAGTAATAAAAACAAAATGTTTAGTATTAAGCGACGAGAAAAATTAATTCCAGCCCAAATACCTTTAAATACCTTTGCTATCAAAATAGCTCCTTAATTTGGTACAGTTAATACATTAGTTCCATCTTAGCCTAGAATAAAAATAAATTTAACTGCTAAATCGTAACGAAGTGTTTATGAACCTATATAAACGTAAGTTTTTACTGCTATTTTTAATTAAATGCATGCACATATTGCTTATTACTTGCCATTAAAGCAGAATTAGCTAATGTATACAGGTTAGACCAGTTAACGGGGCACAAGATGTTAGAACAACAATTACAACTAAAACACACACAATTACGTAACCGCTTGGTTATGGGCTCAATGCATACAGGCCTTGAAGAGGGCTGGCATAACCGCAAACGCTTACGTGCATTTTATGAAGCACGTGCAAAAGGTGGCACCGCGATGTTAATTACAGGCGGATACAGCCCTAATTTACGTGGCAAGCTAACACCAATTTCTTCCTCATTTAATAGTTATTACGATGTGTTTAAGCATCGCGCTTACACAGATGCTGTGCATAAACACGGTGGAAAAATTTGTTTGCAATTATTACATGCTGGACGTTATGCATACCATCCTTTCAATCAAGCACCAAGTGCAATAAAAGCACCTATTAATCCTTATAAACCTAAAGCGATGTCGCTTGGCTCGATTAAAAAAACAATTAAAGACTTTGCGCATTCTGCCTATATGGCTGAAAAAGCCGGCTACGATGGCGTAGAAGTCATGGGTTCTGAAGGGTATTTGATTAATGAGTTTATGGCGCCTCATACCAATAAACGCGATGATGAGTTTGGTGGCAGCTTAGAAAATAGAATGCGACTTGCACTTGAAATAGTTAAAGCTGTAAGAGCAAAAGTATCTGAAAAATTCTTAATTATTTTTAGATTGTCGGTCATTGATTTGATTCCAAACGGTTCAACACCAGAGGAAGTTGTTATTCAGGCTACCGAACTTGAAAAAGCGGGTGTTGATATATTTAACACTGGTATTGGTTGGCACGAAGCGCGTGTACCGACTATTGCGAGTATGGTGCCACCGGGTGCATTTAAAGAAGCATCAAAGCGTTTAAAAGACGTAGTTAATGTCCCTGTGATTGCTGTTAACCGAATTAATACTCCAGAAATTGCTAACGATATTTTAAATGCAGGCGAGGCTGATTTAATTTCGATGGCACGTCCGTTATTGGCTGATCCTGAGTTTTTTAATAAGTATGTAAACAATCAATCTAAACAAATTAATATTTGTATTGGATGTAACCAGGGTTGTCTAGATCACGTATTTAAAAATAAACGTGCTACGTGTTTAGTTAATCCACAAGCTGCATTTGAGCTAGATTACCCGCTAGAGCAAGCAGCTAAAGCTAAAAATGTATTAGTTGTCGGTGCAGGTCCTGCTGGTTTATCAGCAAGTTGTTACTTGGCTCAAAAAGGGCATAACGTCACGTTAATTGATCAAAAATCGCAAATGGGCGGTCAATTTAATTTAGCCATGCAAATACCGGGTAAAGAAGACTTTAACCATACACTTACTTACTTCACTAATGAGCTCGAGCGATTAAAAGTAACTGTGGAGCTTAGTAAAGCTTACGACGATTCAATGCTTAAAGATTATGATGATATTGTTTTTGCAACAGGCGTTAGGCCGCGTGAAGCCTCTATTAAATGTAGTGATGATAAGCGTGTGTTTGCTTATGACGAAGTCATACGCGGCGAAGTAGAATTGGGCAAATCAATCGCTATTTTAGGTGCTGGCGGTATTGGTTTTGATATGGTTGCTTTTTTAAGTGAACATAAATCACAATCTATTAGCGAGTTTAAAACGCAATGGGGGATTGAGTGTGATGCACAACCTCATAAAGACGAGCGCCAATTGTATATGTTAAAACGCAGTTCGGGTCGTTTTGGTAGTGAGCTTGGTAAAACCACTGGTTGGATACATCGCCAAGTTGCTAAACAGCATGGTGTTAAACAAATTGCTGACTGCCAATATCAAAGTTTTGATAAGAATGGGTTAACAATTAATGTTGCTGGAGAAGTTCAAGTACTGCCGGTAGATACTGTTATTGCGTGTATTGGTCAGGTTTCTAATAGCGAAGTGCTAGAAGGTTACACAGATAACGCAAAAGTGCATGTGATAGGCGGAGCTAAATTGGCTGCTGCAATTGATGCTAAACGCGCTATTTTTGAAGCTCTACAAGTGGCGAGAAGTATTTAACCTTTGTAAATAAATTGAAATAGTTTATCAATCTATACGGTCTTTTTTGTTTATAGTCTATAACTTAATAAACATTGAACACACAGGATACGCATGAATAAACTAATCAGTTTTTATAACACAATATTGGGTAAACTATCGTTTTTAGATGGTTTACCTGCTTTACTATTTCGCTTAATTTTAGCTCCCGTTATGATCATCGCAGGTTATAACAAACTTGCTATAAGTACTGAAACAGAAGGCTTTCTAAATAACTTTTTAGCATCGCCTGATGTCGTTCAATGGTTTGGTAATAGTGAATGGGGTTTAGGCTTACCGTTTCCTGATTTACTAGCCTTCTTAGCTGGATGGAGTGAATTTTTAGGTGGTTGGTTGTTATTATTTGGCCTTTTAACTCGCTTAGTCAGTATCCCGCTTATGTTCACAATGGTTGTAGCGGCTACTTCAGTACATTGGCATAACGGGTGGTTTGCAATAGCGCCGACTAATCCAGAAACAAGTGCTGCGCAAGTACTTGATTGGTTATCTATCCCAGGTGCAAAAGAAAGCCTCGAAAACTCATTAGAAGTACAAGACAGGATAGGAAAAATTCGAGACTTAGTTGAAGAGCACGGCTTTCCTGATTACCTATACGAAAAAGGTAAACCATCTATTTTAAATAATGGCATAGAATTTTCGGCAATTTATTTTGCTATGCTCTTAAGTTTATTTTTTATGGGCGGTGGGCGTTTTGTTAGTTTTGATTACTGGTTAAAGCGAAACGTTATAAAAAAATAGCGCATTAAATGTATTTTATTAACGGCTGCATAGTTGACCCTTTGCGGCCGTTTTGCATTTTAATTTCTCGGTATTTATTATTTAAGGTTTTAAATGTTACTCTATCGTTTTGAATTTTGAGGAATCGTTATGAACGCTATCGAGCTTTTACTTACTCGCCAATCAGACTCTAAACTAACAGAGCCGGGCCCTACGCCTGAGCAGCTCGACATAATTAAGCAAGCAGCATTACGTGTTCCTGATCATGGCTGTATAGCACCGTGGCAGTTCATCATTGCTCAAGGTGATGCACGCAATAAACTGGGTGAAATTTACCATCAAAGTGCAGTGGCAGAGCAACAGACAGAAAAAGTAATTAACCGTGCTAAAGAGCTTCCCCTTCGTGCGCCTATGATTGTAATAGCAATTGCTAAATATCAAGAACACCCAAAAGTTCCTCGTATCGAGCAGGTACAAAGTGCAGGCTGCAGTGTATTAGCAATGCAACAAGCTGCATTTGCTCAAGGTTTAGGTGGTGTTTGGCGCACAGGTTACTTTGCACAAAGTAGAGCAGTCAAAAAAGCGCTTAACTTACATGAGCAAGATGAAATTGTAGGGTACTTATACATAGGTACTCCTCAAGTTGAGTGTAAAAAGTCACCTCGCCATAAACCAGAACATTATTTTAGTAATTTGTGAAATAGTATGAACTTTATGCAATTTGCATAGTCATAATTCATTAAGGTTACTAAGAGTAATATAAAAGAGTTAGTGGTTTGGCTGTGAGAAGCGCTTGGAAGCACAAAAGTTAATAATTCTTCTTCAGTTTGTTTTTTAATCGGTTGTTTTTTGATACATTATGGAAAGTCTTAATAAAAATAACGATAAAGAAGACGAAAACAATGGGAAATTTATTTTTACAGGAAAAAGAAAACTGGCTTGCGTGGTCAATTTGGGGAATTGTTGGTGCTTTTGTAACCTTGTATGTTGCAATGAGTACAAATGCAGCGCATTTTATAGCAGGCTCTGCAATAGGTATGCTAATACTGTTAACTTTGTGGATGCAACAGTCTAAACGTTTTGACTTTGGACGGGCATTTAAAGTGTGTTGTTATGTTTTAGCGCTAAGTGTACTCCCCGCTTTTATGTTTGTAATAGTGCCAAGTGATGATTTAAATCGATTTGACTTAATTTTTCAAAGTGTAACATTCGCGGCATTGAGTTTATTGGCTTGTTTAATTTGTTCTTGGATTGCTCGCAGGCCTAAACAATATTATTGAGTATTGAATTAATAAGCGTGTTGAAGTAATTAGCTTAACAAAAGAGCAATGTGACTTGTTTTTAATCGTTTAATTATTATTTACGATTAATTTATATTTAGCTCTTTACAAGTAACACGTTTAACCATATTATTCGCGCCGTACGGAGAGATGGCAGAGTGGTCGAATGCACCGGTCTTGAAAACCGGCATGGGTTTATAGCCCATCTAGGGTTCAAATCCCTATCTCTCCACCATTATTTAAAAAAACCGCCTTATAGGCGGTTTTTTGCTTTGTGGAGTTTAATTAATGACTAAAGCAACGAACCTATCAACCTCACAGCTATTAATAAAACATCTTTTATTATGGGTGGTATTTGGTTACTGCTATCAAAGTGCTATTAGCTTGTTGGCAAAAATGGCGGTCGACGCACAGCCAGAATATCCATTAATTACCGCTTTTGCTTATGGTCTTGGTTTTAATATTTTGGCTGCCCATCTTATTACTAAATATGATAAACATTGGCCAGTAATTGGCTCTGCTTTTATTGGTTTAGTAGGCTTAGTTGCAGTGCCATTTTTATTGTCTGGTGAATCTGGATTATTAGCTATTCCTTTACTTGTTGGAATTTTATTCACTTTACCGCTTTGTAGTTATATTGTTGGCCTAATTAAGCTAAAACTCAGCAAAAACTAGCCCCAAACGGGGTTTATTTTGTGATAGCATATAAGTGTCTTTTAACTAACAAAACGTGAAAAACACATTATGTCAGATAATTTTACTACAGATGCTGAAAAAGCAAGTTACGGTATTGGCTTACAAATGGGTGAGCAACTTAAGTCTAATCCTTTTGAAGGCTTAAACCTAAATTCAGTATTTGAAGGCATGAAAGATGCGTACGCTGGTAGCGCATTTCAAGTTGAGATCCCTGAGATTCAAGCTGCATTCGAAAAGATTAACGAAGAGATCCAAGCTCGTCGTGAAGAAGAATCTAGAGTACTTTCTGCCGAAGGTATTGCATTCTTAGAAGAAAACGCAAAACGTCCTGAAATCACAGTAACTGAGTCTGGTCTTCAATACGAAGTACTAGCGACTGGCGAAGGCGAAAAGCCAACAGCTGAGTCTACAGTACGTGTTGATTACCACGGTACACTAATTAACGGTACTGTGTTTGATAGCTCATACGAGCGCGGTCAACCAGCTGAATTTCCAGTTGGTGGCGTGATCAAAGGCTGGACTGAAGCATTACAAATGATGCCTGTAGGTACTAAATGGCGTATCTACGTTCCTCATGAGCTTGCTTATGGTGAACGTGGCGCAGGTGCTGCAATCGCACCTTTCTCAACGCTTGTATTTGACGTTGAACTACACGAAATCATTTCTTAATTTAAATAAATTTTAAAATTAAGAGTTTAAAAAGCCGTATTCAATCTGAATACGGCTTTTTTGTGTCTGTAATCTAAGTGTTTTATACCAATTCGATTAATTAAGTGATCTATTTTGCGCTAAGAAAATAGGGTTGATAACAAGGCAAAAACTTTTTTAACTAATTGTTATCA
This sequence comes from Pseudoalteromonas sp. SR43-3, assembly GCF_014163875.1. Taxonomy (NCBI): domain Bacteria; kingdom Pseudomonadati; phylum Pseudomonadota; class Gammaproteobacteria; order Alteromonadales; family Pseudoalteromonadaceae; genus Pseudoalteromonas; species Pseudoalteromonas sp. SR43-3. The sequence goes on from NZ_JACJEC010000001.1 coordinate 98,899, forward strand.
CTAATTGCTCCTGCATTGCTCTACCTTTTGCATCCATGCAGTCGTATATCATAATTTTTTACGCAGTTAGCGCAAAGTTTAATCCCTTGAATTGATCAAGTATTATTGCCGATCGATATTATATATTCTAAAAATAAAAAACCGCATTAATAAAATGCGGTTTATAAACTAAAACTACTTTTAATTATTAAAAATAGCCACGAACACCAAAGCGGAAGTTTCTGCCTGGTAGTGGGGCTTTATCTTTAATAAATGAGCTATGTACAAAACCTAACTCATCAGTAATGTTATCAACGTTTATATACAGCTGTGCATCGACACTGCCTAAACCTAATTGGTAATTAGCTTGTGCATCAAATAACGTATAGCCATCAGTTTGAGTTTCAAAGGCAGTTACATCGTTTTGATCAAAGTAATGAGTACCCGTTAATGTTAGTTGTAAGTCACCTAAATCGTACTGTAACTCAGAGCCTAATTTATTGGCAGGGATACGTGGTAAATTACCTTCGTCGTCTTTTAGTTTTGCACGAGTTGAGTCACCAAATACTTTAACCATAGCGCTTGGTGTTACTTGGTAATGCGCATCAAACTCAATGCCATAAAGCTCTGCGTCTTTACTTGTAAACTGATAAACCGCAACAGCATCGTCATGTGCACCAATAGCTGATTCTAAACCATCTTCTTCATCGTAAACTAAACCCGTATTTTCTTGAAAATAAAAGTTTTTGATATCGTTATAGAAAAAGTTAACGGTGTAACCAAAATCACCGCTAAAGCGTCTAAAGCTTAAATCTAAGTTTGTTGAAGTTTCCTGCTTGATATTTTCTGGCTCAAAATGCGCTTCATTATCTTCAATATTGTAACCAAGGCCTAGCTCGTACGTGCCAGTTGCAATGTGTAAACCGTTAGATAAAAGTTCTGCCGAAAGCGGTGCTCGTTCTGAATGAGAAATACTTGTAGCGATACTATGACCTGGCTTGTATTGCCAAATAGCACCAGCAGAGGCACTTAAATTGGTAAAACTTTCATTATACCCAATGGTTTCTTCGTCGCTGTGATCTATTTCTACTTCATCGTGGCTATGCTCGTGTGCCGTGATTTGGCTTTCAATTTTGTAATCTTCAACACGTGCGCCAAGTTCAATTGTAATGTCGCCAAATTCACGCTCTTCTAGTAAATATAATGCGTTAGTTGTAGTTACACTTGCGGGTGTAAAGGCTTCTTCACCAATTGCATCGTAGTCAGAATCGCTGTAGTGATAGCCCATCATTCCGTGCCAATCAGCAAACTTATGCTCTACATTTAAACGTGCTTCAGTCGTTTTATTTTTAAAAGTAGTACCAATTTCGCCATCTTCAATTTCGCTGTGCGAGTAATCTGTGTAGCCAACACGTAGGTTGATGGTTTCAATCCAGTTATTATGAAGGGCGTAACTTACAAGCCCTTGCCAGCGATCTTGCTCTAAATGTGCATAAACCGGCTCTTCAGCTGCTTCGTCTTCATGTTCTGCATGCTCTTCTTCAGTTTCACCTTCGTGATCGTGATGATGCTCATGCCCAGGAATACCGTAATCGGTATCAATACTACCGTACGAAAAACCAATCGTTAAATGATCGCCAATATAGCTGGTACCAAAGTTAAGTGTTTCGCTATCAATAAATGTGTTTTCTACAGAACTCTCTGTTTCTACATCGCCATCATCGTCGGCAATAGTAAAGGTAGGTGTTTGGTAATCATCGCCACTGCGCTTAGTGCCATCAAAATGAAAGTTAAAGCCTTCATTACCTGTTTCAAGTTTTGCAGCTACTGTGTTTGAGTTTGACACTGTATCGTGGCTGTATTCAGCAGCACCCGTAAGCTCGTCGATATTGTCTGTAGGGATGCGGTTATCAACCACGTTAACAACACCGCCAATTGCACCAGAGCCATAAAGTAGGGTACTTGGGCCACGTAATACTTCAATTTGTTCTGCTGCTAGGCTGTCGCTTGATGTCGCGTGGTCTGGGCCAATGCGTGATGCATCGCTGGCATCTAATCCGTTTTGTGTGATTTTAACGCGAGGGCCATCTAAACCACGAATAATTGGGCTTGATGATACAGGGCCAAAGTAACTTGCATTTACGCCTGGTAAACCTTTTAGCGTTTCACCAAGAGTTGGTTTAGATTTATTTCTTAATTCATCACCTGAGAGCACGCTTACTGGCGATATCATCTCGAGGCTATTTTTATGAAGTGCAGAGGCATAAACAACCACTGTCTCAACTGATGTTGGTTTAAGTGACACAGACAGATTATTTGAAGATTCGCTTACAGCAATACGAGAGTCTACGTAGTTGTCTTTACTAATATGTAATTGGCTATTTGCATCGATTTCTATAGCAAATTCGCCTAAATCATTACTTTTAACGCTTTGGTTTTTGCCATGCACATGAATTGAGGCATTTTTGATTGGTTGATTTTTATCATCCATTACTTTACCAGTAACAGTGGCAGCCAAAGCTGATTGAGAACATAAAACAGAAAAAATAGCAGAGGAGATTAATGTTAACTTTGTCATGGATATATTGGTTCGCGGTTATTATGTTGTGATATAATATAACACCGCAAAATCAGTGAATCAACAATGTTATAGTATAACTTTGTGTTTTGCGATGAATGATCTAAAAATGACGATTAAACCAATTTTATAAAAATTATAATAATAGGTATGTTAATAGAAATACTTATTTATTTAAGTGCGAGACTCATAGCGCTGCAGGTTTATCTGGGTATTTAAGAGCGGCTATCTATCATTATCAAATCTAGTTTATGCTGCGCTCTTGTCTGGTTTGTTATATCTATAGATTCAATCATTTCGCATTCGTCGCGGATCATCTCTGAAATAAGGCTAGGGTAGTGACGGCAGTCTTCTGGACGGTCAAGGTAAATACTGCAGGTATACATATTTTTAGCGAGAGGCTCCTTTTTAGGCGCAATTTCTAAAAATGGGCACACTTGAAGTCTTAAGCCTGTTTTTGGGTCAAACCAAATTTCGTTGTTTTTAACGTACTCATAAATTTCGGGGTTAAAGAGCTCCCATAAACCTATTTCTTCTTTCGTTGCGCTTAAGTCGCCGCCACCATATTTAATACAGCATTTACCACACTGGTTGCACTCTTTCATAATTTGCTAATTTAGTTGGTTGTTAACACATTTAAGTTAGGTATTAGTGTAGCACCAAATTTATTATTAACGCTCTACTGAATTGCCCCAGTGTTTGCTTTTTGGGTGTGTAAAAAAGTTAGATACAATAACTTAAGTTAAAACCCCTTGTTACATTTTATATAGTACAGGCTTTATTTAATGCTTTACTCTAAGGTGGCGAAAAATATTATGAAACCTGCTTGGGCAGCTTTGTAGTTATTAAATGTTGCTGAGCGGGATCCCTAAGTAGGATGTAATTATGAAAGAAGCTGTTACTAAGTTAAAAACAGAATTTAATGCAAAGTTATTATATTGGAACAACCTCAAAAGTAGTAAAGCCAAAGCGGCAATCATCTTATTATTTATAGTTGTCATTGCACTTAAAGTGTTTACGACCATCTTTACGTTGGATTGGGTTGCAAGTTTATTCAGTGTGTGAGGTTACTAAGAGTAATTGCGATAAAGTTTAATTACAGTGTGTTTAACGCCTACGCGATGTTCATTATTAATGTATTATTACGCTATACACCAAATTAAATAAATCAGTTGTTTAAATACATTTTATAATGACTGTAATGATACATTTTAGCTAAATTGAGTCAGTAAATTAGTTTAGTTGCACTAAAGGATAACCAGTGATGATGAATACAAAAATATATAAAGCGGTACATGACCTAGCAGAAGATTTAATGGCGGCGGCTAACAAAAATAACCGAGAAAAATTTGAATCTTTATTTGCTCAATTAAAAGCGATTTGTATTGAAAACGAAAATACCTCAAAAGATCACCCAGTACAATGGGAAACTTTGGCTGATTTTACCGAAGAGCTAGAAGAGGCAATCACGACTTATGAAAAAGCATTAGAAAAGTCTGTTGCGATTAATAACAAAGATCACATGTCATCAGTTTCTTTTTCAATGGCTACATTGCAGCTAGAACTTGGTCAAAAAGACGAGGCTATTAAAAATCTTCAAAATGCTAAGGTTAGTGCTAATAAAATTGAAGACAAAGAGCTTAAAGCTGAAATACACGATCTACTAGAGTCACTTATTGAAGAAGAAGGTTAAATACTTAAAATTTACTAGCTCAGACTTGATCTGACAGTTACCCATATTAAATACTATTTCTTTGGATTTAGCTTAAGTTAGTACAATTTAATGAAACGCTGATGGTTTATACCCTCAGCGTTTTTTATTTCCGCTATTTATAGCTTATCCATAAAGTTCACAATGTACTTTGCAATCTCAACTGGTTTTTCTTCAACACTAAAGTGTCCTGAATCGAGTAAATGTATTTCAGCGTTCGGTACATCTTTTAAATATGCTTTAGCGCCTGCGGCTATAAACGCAGGGTCGTTTTTACCCATACAATTAATGTTGCTGGTTGGTACTTGCGTAAATAAGCTTGCCATTTAGGGTAGTCGAGAAGGTTATTGTAGTAATCTTGTAGCAATTGTACTTGAATTACTCTATCGGATTTAGTTTGTAAAAAGTGAAGATCGTGCGTCCAGCTATTAGGGCTCATTACTTCTGGGTTACTTTGTACGTCTCGTAAATATTGCTTATTAATAATGGCTTTATTAGACGTGAACGAATAAATTTTATCACTCTGCGCTTGTGATTTGTCCTCATTCGCGGCTTTAAAAAAGCTTGCCTCGGTAGGGTTAGCCCCTCTAAATACGCATTACCATTTTGTACAATAAGTGCATCAAGTTTATTTGGGTTATTTAACAACATTCTAAAGCCCACAGGAGCTCCAAAGTCCTGTATATAAAGGCTGTAGTGCTTTACTTTAAGTGTTGTTAGTAATCCTTCAACGTATTGAGCTAGAAATTAAAAAGTATATTTTTGAGTTTTTGGGTTTGGGCGTGCGCTATAACCAGAGCCTAAATAATCAGGTGCAATCACATGATAACGACCTGATAAGAGTGGGATGAATTCTCGGTAGCTGTGTGAAGACGACGGATACCCATGTAAAAGTACAATGGTTTGCTTATGCTGCGCGCCAGCTTCTCGGTAAAATATCTTTTTACCATTTACATTTGCATATTTGTAAGTGGTTTTTGAAGGCCATACAGCATCAGCGGCATATACTTGAGCGGTAAACGTAGATATTGAAACTAATAAAAACACAATAAATGAGACGATGTGAGCAGGTTTTACTTTAAGGCTTTTTTGTATATCTGGGGGCATAGGTAAACTCGTTATTTTTGGTAATGTCGCTTTATTTACCAGACCTGTTATTTACACATTTATATTCAGATAATAACGCTGTAGTTTCACAGCAAAGAAGTGCACAGCTGGAGTAAGTGCAGCTTCGGACCTTACAAGATACTGATGAGCCAATAGTGGGCTAGGGCGTTAGCTCTTTATTGGCCGCTTTTTTGTATTTGAAATAGCTTATTAAATAAACGGCTATTGGAATCGTTGGGCTTAAAAATATGTGAGGATGGAAATAGATACCACGTTCGTCATATAGAAACATATATAACGCGAGCGCAAACGTTGAAGGTAAGGGGAAGGTGATTGCACCGTGCCCAACAGCAGCAAATAGTGTCCACGAGAAAACACTAGGCCAAAGCACAGCTCTGATGTAAGCACCTTTATTAGTCGCTTTAGCCTTTTTAGCGTAATTACGTGAAACAAAATAAGATATTACCGTTGGAAACAAAGTTAAAATGACACTTAACAGTATAAGCATAGTGATTCAATTCCTTTTGATATTATTTGCATAACCCAGTTTTTCACAATGTGTTAATTGGTTTGAGTTAATACCGTTTTTAAAGCAGCAATTTGCTTAATTTCATCAGCTGTTAATGCTTGATATAACCTAGGATAGGGCCAACCATAGCCCCATCTGAAAGTCGATGGTATATAAGGGCTGCCACCAAATCGAACTCCAGCAAGCATAATGTTCGCTATACTCGTTTCGCCGGCTTCAATAACACACTGTTGCAAGGCTTTATCTGCTTCTAAACGTTGCCAATAAGTGCCACCTTGCCAGTAGGCGTAGTCGTGCGCTTTACAACATGCAAGCCACAACTTTTTATCTTTTGTGGTGCCGTCCGGAAAAGCACTACAGCCATCTGATGTGAACGGTTTTATATTTTCAGCATTTACTGTATTACTTAATATGCTCAGTAAGACAATGGGACTGAAACGCATTATTTTCATGCGAAAGAGTGTATTAGTAAAATTATACATGATTCTAAGTGTTACTGTTTTAGTTACAAATAATAACACTTTAAAAAGTATAAAAAAGGTTTTTACTGTTTATAGACCAGTTATGCTTATATGATAATTTTGATTTAGAGCTTTGTGTTTAGATATTCTATGTGTTCTATTTTCTTCGCTAGTTGCGAGGTGTTAATACTAAAAGTGCTGGTTAAAAAATTTACTACAATATTAGATTAAGGTTTACACATGGTGTGTTGCATTTGTACTTTAGGAGAGGAGCTGTGCTAGAACAAATAGAAAATTGGATTGACGCTACAAATTTAAAATACAGTAGTCAAAAAGTGAGTTGTGATAAATTCAGTAATGAATTTTATGGGTTTTATCCTGCCGAGTTTTTAAAAAACGCGTATTACGTTGTTGTAGACCAAATACCAAAGCCAGACTTTGCGGGTCTGCGAGAAATGGGTTTAGGCGATTTTGTAGATATGGATGTAGCAGGAATAACGTATAAAAATACCTATTACCTACTTCCTGAGGTTGCAAAAGATTTGGGGGTTCATTTTCATGAGCTTGTGCATGTAGCGCAGTGGCTTAAACTTGGTCCAGACGTGTTTATCCTACGTTACATTAGCGAAATTCAACGTGTGGGATACAACGACGCACCGCTTGAAAAAATGGCATATGCGCTGGATGAGCAATTCGTAAGTAAAGGCGATAAAATAGATGTGCCTAAGTACGTATCTCAAACGCTGTAATTCAACCTTAGGTTGAAAGGAGTTTATATGTACAGAATTATTGGGTGTTTACTTACTTTAGCGTGTATTAATAGTAATGCAGCATCGTTTGAAGAAGATATTGTTTCAGCTCTGCTTGAGCGTACAACTCATGATGTGACTTACGACGGCGCTTATCGCTCTATTGGCTACCCTGGTGGGGATGTACCTAAAAATATAGGTGTGTGCACCGATGTAATAATTAGAAGTTACAGAAAGTTAGGTGTTGATTTACAGAAACTCGTGCATGAAGACATGCAAAAAAACTTTGCGCTGTATCCATCTAAACGTATTTGGGGCTTAACTAAGCCTGATAAAAATATAGATCACCGACGTGTTCCAAATTTACAAGCTTACTTTGAGCGCCATGCAAACGTATTAAGTAAATCTAACAAAGTGAGTGATTATAAAACCGGCGATATAGTAACGTGGATGTTACCAGGTAATTTACCTCATATAGGTATGGTGATTAATGAGTTATCTCAAGATACGGGTAACCCACTTATTGTGCATAATATAGGGCGTGGTCCGCAAAAAAGCGATATGCTTTTTGATTATAAAATTACCGGACATTACCGGTTCGTTCCACACTATTGATAAGTTTAATAAACGATGGATGTAAGTATTGATTTTTATTTCAGATCAATACTTACATTGCCATTGGGTTTACAGCAGCACAACAGTATTTCGCCTTCACGTACAAACGCAAGTGGCTCTTCGTTATACTCAACACTGCCTGATACTAAAGTTGCTCTACAAGCGCCGCAATAGCCTTCACGGCATTGGAATGCGACGTCTATTTTCATGGATTCTAAGCAGTGTAAAAGAGAAGGGCAGCCAGCGGTAAATTCTATACACTGGCTGTTTTCTGCAAGCGTTATGCTTGCAGTAGACTTGCTACTCATTATAAATCAAAATCACCAAATTCTGATGCATCAACTTGAGAGTCTATTTGACCAACAAGGTATGAGCTTATTTCTGCTTCTTGTGGTGCTACTTGCACGTTATCAGACACTAACCACGAGTTTATCCACGGGATAGGGTTACTGTTATTTTCAAACTGTGCTGGCAAACCAATCGCAGTCATACGTGCATTGGTAATGTATTCAACGTACTGACATAAAATATGTTTATTTAAGCCAATCATCGAACCATCTTTAAATAAGTATTCGGCCCACTCTTTTTCTTGCTCTGCAGCATCAACAAACATTTTAATTGCTTCGTCGCGGCACTGGGCAGCAACAATCGCCATTTCTGGATCGTCCTTACCGTCTTGCATAATGTTTAAAATATGCTGAGTACCAGAAAGGTGAAGTGCTTCATCGCGTGCAATTAGCTTGATGATTTTAGCGTTACCTTCCATTAGCTCGCGCTCAGCAAATGCAAACGAACATGCAAAGCTTACGTAAAAGCGAATCGCTTCAAGAATATTTACTGACATCATAGCCAGGTAAAGTTTCTTTTTAAGCTCAAATAAATTAATGATAACTGTTTTACCGTTAATCTCGTGTTTGCCTTCACCGTATAAGTTGTAAAGCGATACAGAGTTAATTAAGTCATCGTAGTATTTAGTTACGGCATCAGCACGTTCGCTAATTTTATCGTTGCTAACAATGTCATTAAAAATAAGCTCAGGTGCTTGTGTTACGTTACGGATAATATGCGTGTATGAGCGGCTGTGAATTGTTTCACTGAACGCCCACGTTTCTATCCATGTTTCAAGCTCTGGTAGCGATACAATTGGAAGTAGAGCCACGTTTGGCGAACGACCTTGTACACTATCAAGCAGTGTTTGGTATTTTAAGTTGCTTAAAAATATATGCTTTTCGTGATCTGGTAATGCTTGAAAGTCTAAACGGTCTTTACTTACATCTACTTCCTCAGGACGCCAAAAGAAAGACAGTTGCTTTTCAATTAACTTTTCAAAAATTGGGTATTTTTGTTGGTCGTAACGAGATACGTTTACAGTTTGGCCAAAAAACATTGGCTCTTGCATTTGGTTATTATGGTTTCGGCTAAAAGTAGTATAAGACATGTTTATCACTCAAAAAACTATCAGAAAAAGCGGGCTAAATGCCCGCTTAAAATAAAAATCAGCAGTTATATTTTACACGCGCCGCCTTCACAATCGTCATCTTCCACTTCTGGAGCATCTTCTTGTGAATCTGAGGCGCCGTCGCGAGTATTGTGGTAATACAAGGTTTTAACACCTAGTTTGTACGCGCTTAGTAAGTCTTTTAATAAGACTTGCATAGGTACTTTACCGCCTTCGAACTTGTTTGGATCATAATTTGTATTTGCAGAAATTGTTTGGTCAACAAATTTTTGCATTATGCCAACAAGTTGTAGATAACCATCGTTTGATGGAATGTCCCATAGTAGCTCGTACTGATCTTTTAAACGCTCATACTCAGGAACAACTTGTTTTAAAATACCGTCTTTACTTGCTTTAACGCTAATATGTCCACGTGGTGGCTCAATACCGTTAGTTGCGTTAGAGATTTGCGACGATGTTTCTGATGGCATTAATGCACTTAGTGTTGAGTTACGCATACCGTGCTCTTTAATACTTGCACGTAGTGTATCCCAATCAAGATGAAGTGGCTCATCACAAATTTTATCTAAATCACGTTTGTACGTATCTGTTGGCATAATACCTTGTGAATACGTTGTCTCGTTAAACTTAGGACATGCGCCACGTTCTTTAGCAAGCTCGTTTGATGCTTTCATCAAGTAATATTGAATGGCTTCAAAGGTTTTATGCGTTAATGCATTAGCGCTGCCATCAGAATAACGCTTACCGTTTTTAGCTAGGTAGTATGCGTAGTTAATTACGCCTATTCCTAGTGTACGACGACCCATAGTTGCATTTTTAGCAGCCGGTACAGGGTAGTCTTGGAAATCAAGTAAGTTATCAAGTGCGCGTACTGCAAGTTCAGCTAGCTCTTCAAGCTCATCAAGTGACTCTATTGCACCTAGGTTAAACGCAGAAAGTGTACAAAGGGCGATTTCGCCTTCTTCGTCATTTACGTTATTAAGTGGCTTAGTTGGCAATGCAATTTCTAAACATAAGTTAGATTGGCGAATTGGCGCAACTTTAGAAATAAATGGGCTGTGTGTATTACAGTGATCCACATTTTGTAAATAAATACGACCAGTACTTGCACGCTCTTGCGCAAACATTGAGAAAAGCTCAATGGCTTTAATGCGTTTTTTACGAATAGACTCGTCTTGTTCGTATTTAACGTAAAGTGCGTCAAACTCAGCTTGGTCTTCAAAAAATGCATCATAAAGGCCAGGCACATCTGATGGGCTAAATAACGTAATGTAGTCGTCTTTAATTAAACGAGAGTACATTAATTTATTAAACTGTACGCCGTAATCTAGGTGGCGAACGCGATTGTCGTCTACACCACGGTTATTTTTAAGTACAAGTAGGTTCTCTACTTCTAAATGCCAAAGCGGGTAGAATAATGTTGCTGCGCCGCCACGTACACCACCTTGTGAACAACTTTTAACCGCTGTTTGAAAGTGCTTATAAAAAGGGATACAACCTGTGTGATACGCTTCGCCGTTACGAATATGGCTACCTAGCGCACGTATTCTACCTGCGTTAATACCAATTCCCGCACGTTGTGAAACGTATTTAACAATAGCTGACGACGTTGCATTGATTGAATCAAGGCTGTCGCCACATTCAATCAATACACATGAGCTAAACTGGCGAGTAGGCGTACGTACACCCGACATAATTGGCGTTGGTAGAGATATTTTAAATAAAGATACTGCATCGTAAAAACGTTTAATGTAATCAGTACGTGTTTCACGTGGGTAATCTGAAAATAAGCTTGCTGCAACTAAAATATATAAAAACTGTGCACTTTCGTATATTTCACCCGATACACGGTTTTGAACGAGATACTTACCTTCAAGTTGCTTTACAGCAGCGTAGCTAAAGTTAAGATCGCGAGAATGATCAAGGTATGCATCAAGCTCATCTAACTCTTGCTCTGTGTAATCTACTAGTAAATGAGCATCATAGCGTTTATCGCCAACCATTTTTGTTACGTGGTCAAATAAACGTGGTGGCTCAAATTGACCGTACGCTTTTTTACGTAAATGGAATACAGCTAAACGTGCAGCTAAGTATTGGTAATCAGGCGATTCTTTTGAAATCTGATCCGCTGCTGCTTTAATGATGGTTTCGTGAATGTCTTTAGTACGAATACCGTCGTAAAACTGAATGTGCGACTTTAATTCAACTTGCGAAACCGAAACGTTATTTAAACCTTCGGCGGCCCACTCAATAACGCGATGGATCTTATCCAGATCAAGAGGCTCTTTACGCCCGTCACGTTTGCTTACAGATAACTGTTGGTTCATTTGCCTGTATTCCTTGGGAATTATGTATTTTGACCAATGCTTTATACCTCGCCGGGGCAAGGTATATACTCATTTATTATAAGTTTCGCCATATTTGCGAATTTAATTGAATAACATTTGGCCACAATATCTGGTGTTGTTCAATTTAGAGATCACAAGATAGTGTGGTCTGAGTTGTTTTGCAAGGGACATAATTGCCCCTATTTGTGGATAACTTCGGGATAACGTATTTGTGTTAGTAGACACTCACCTTCGAACAATCATTTAAGTTGAAATATGCAAAAATCAACTAATGATCTGCTAAATTTACGCATTTTAAAAATAAATTTTGACTGCTTTTTTTATCAGCAAGCTTTGCGTAAAAACTAACACAATCACAATATATAGTGTTTATTAATTAACATGGCACTATATATGGTTAAAACCATCAATTGGGCTTTGCCAGTTAAAATCAGCATTCCAGCTGTTGGCTTCATCAATACTTGGTATGTAACCCCAAAGTGCCGTTGCTGTGCGCATACCTGCGGCTTTGCCTGCTTGTATGTCTCGCTGTGCATCACCAATGTACAAACAGCGTTTTGGTTGCACTCCCATAAGCTTTGCACAGTGTAGCAGCGGTAAAGGGGATGGCTTAGCTTCAGCTAAGGTGTCGCCACTTATTACTACACTAGCATTTTTCAATGCGGGAATTGCTGCCACTAAAGGATCAGTTAAAAACCCTGGTTTGTTAGTCATGATCCCCCATTTGATCTTTTTCTGATCAAGGGCAATAAGCAACGATTCAACACCGCTGAAGCAATGTGTTTGATTTGCTATGTTTGCAGCGTATTCGTCAACTAATTGCTTAATAAGCTCGCTTTGAGGTTGTGTGTCCCATAACTCTTTAAAACCAGCCTCTAATAATGCGCCTGCGCCGTTAGATGCCGCAGGACGGTATACATCACTACTAACAGGCTCTATTTTATTATTAATGAGAACTGCATTTAAAGCCGCACCTAAATCATCAGCGGTGTCGAGTAGAGTGCCGTCTAAATCAAATAAAAATGCATCGTACTCAATAAGGGGGAGGGGGGCTTGAGAGTTAGCCATTAAGCTAACTTCTCGAAGTACAGTATGTAATTTACGCTAACGTCACTATTGAGCGTATATTGCTTTGATAGTGGGTTATAAGAAAGGCCTGTACTTGCACGAACTTTTAAACCCGCTTGCTCTGCCCATGTAATAAGCTGTGCAGGTTTTATAAACTTTTTATGGTCGTGTGTACCTTCAGGCACCATTTTTAAAAGCTTTTCAGCACCAACAATAGCGTATAAATATGCTTTAGGTGTTTTGTTCAGGGTTGAAAAAAACACGTCTGCGCCTGGTTTGGCAAGTGCAGCTACGGCATGAATGATAGATGCTGGGTCGGGAACGTGCTCAAGCATTTCCATACAGGTTATTACATCAAAGCGCTCTGGGTGTTGCGATGCAAACTCTTCTGCTGGCACTTTTATGTAATCTACATTTACGCCAGTTTCTAAACTGTGCAACTTAGCAACAGTTAAAGGCTCTTGCCCCATATCGATGCCAGTTACTTTTGCGCCCATGCGCGCCATGCTTTGGCTTAAAATACCGCCACCACAGCCAACATCGAGTGTTTCTTTATCGAATAAGCCTTGCGTTTTGTTTGCTATAAAGTCTAAACGTAACGGGTTAATTTCGTGAAGAGGTTTGAATTCTCCGTCTAGGTCCCACCAACGCTCGGCGATGGCTTCAAATTTTGCTATTTCTGCGTGATCTACATTTTGATGTTCGGTCATAAAATACTTCCTCGTCAATCTGAGGCCATTATATAGGGCTAAATTGATAAATCGCAAAGTTTTGCGCCTGTAAATTAAAATTAATTGTGATAGCATGGCTGTTAGAAATAATAACAATACTCTTAATACCCAATACCGGGTTGTTGAGAGCTGATACTGAAGGAATGTGATATCAAATGACTGATCTCGCCAATGAAATTCTGCCAGTCAATATTGAAGACGAGTTAAAAAACTCCTACTTAGATTACGCAATGAGCGTAATTGTAGGACGTGCATTACCAGACGTACGTGACGGCTTAAAACCTGTTCATCGCCGCGTTTTGTTTGCAATGAACGAGCTTAGTAATGACTGGAACAAGCCTTACAAAAAATCGGCCCGTGTGGTCGGTGACGTAATCGGTAAATACCACCCTCACGGCGACAGTGCAGTTTATGACACGATAGTTCGTATGGCTCAGCCATTCTCACTGCGTTATATGCTAGTAGATGGCCAAGGTAACTTCGGTTCGGTTGATGGTGATTCAGCAGCGGCAATGCGTTATACAGAAGTACGTATGGCTAAAATGTCGCATGAGTTATTAGCCGATCTTGAAAAAGAAACGGTTGATTTCGTTCCTAACTACGATGGCACTGAGTTCATCCCTGATGTTTTACCAACGAAAGTTCCTAATTTATTAGTGAATGGTTCGTCAGGTATTGCAGTAGGTATGGCTACAAATATACCACCACATAACTTAACTGAAGTTGTAAATGGTTGTTTGGCACTTATTCAAAATCCAGATTTAACTATTTTAGAGTTAATGGATTATATTCCTGGTCCTGATTTCCCAACGGCTGCAATTATCAACGGTAAGAAGGGTATTGAACAAGCCTACTTAACTGGCCGTGGTAAAGTGTACATGCGTGCACGCGCCGACATCGAAACCGATGAAAAAACAGGCCGTGAAACAATCATCGTTCACGAAATTCCTTATCAAGTTAATAAAGCTCGTTTAATTGAAAAAATTGCTGAGCTGGTTAAAGATAAGAAAATTGAAGGTATTAGTGCGCTACGTGATGAATCAGATAAAGACGGTATGCGTATCGTTATTGAAATCAAACGTGGTGACGTAGGCGAAGTTATTTTAAACAACTTGTATTCACAAACTCAGTTACAAACTGTGTTTGGTATGAATATGGTTGCGCTAATTAATAACCAACCTAAATGTTTCAATTTAAAAGAAATGTTAGAAGAGTTTATTATTCACCGTCGTGAAGTAGTAACTCGTCGTACAGTATTTGATTTACGCAAAGCCCGTGACCGTGCACACACGCTTGAAGGCTTAGCGATTGCGCTTGCGAACATTGACCCAATTATCGAACTTATTCGTAAATCCCCTACACCTGCTGAAGCTAAAATTGCTTTAACAGCGCGTCCGTGGGAATTAGGTAATGTACAAGGTATGCTTGAAAAAGCAGGTGAAGACAATGTTGCTCGTCCAGATTGGTTAGCAAGCGAACTTGGTATTCGCGATGGTCAATATTATATCTCTGAGCAACAAGCTCAAGCAATTCTTGATTTGCGTTTACATAAGCTAACAGGTCTTGAACACGAAAAAATCTTGACCGAATACCAAGCGTTATTAGAACTAATTGCTGAACTACTTTATATTTTGGCAACTCCTGAGCGTTTAATGGAAGTTATACGTGACGAGCTAGTTGAAATTAAAGAGCAATATGGTGATGAGCGTCGCACTGAAATTAATGCAGCTGCTCACGATATCAGCCTTGAAGACTTAATTACCGAAGAAAACGTAGTAGTAACGCTTTCTCACGAAGGTTATGTGAAGTATCAAGCATTGTCTGATTACGAAGCACAGCGTCGTGGTGGTAAAGGTAAGTCAGCAACGAAGATGAAAGATGAAGATTTCATCGAACGTCTATTAGTTGCAAATACACACGATACTATATTGTGTTTCTCTACGGCCGGTCGTTTATATTGGCTTAAAGTATATCAGTTACCACTAGCGAGTCGTGCAGCGCGCGGTAAGCCAATTGTTAACTTGTTACCACTTGAAGCTGATGAACGTATTACTGCTATATTGCCAGTACGCGAGTACGCAGAAGATAAATACATCTTTATGGCAACAGCATTTGGTACAGTTAAGAAAACACCATTAACGGCTTACAGTCGTCAACGTGCAAGCGGTATTATTGCTGTTAACTTAAATGATGGCGATAGCCTGATTGGTGTTGATATTACCGATGGTAGCAACGAAATTATGTTGTTCACTGATGCAGGTAAAGTTGTACGCTTTAAAGAAGCTGAAGAAACAACAGTTGTTGATGAAAACGGTAACCCAGTATTAGACGAAGAAGGTAACCCTGAGATTCGTTTCAAAGGTGTTCGCCCAATGGGTCGTACTGCTACAGGTGTTCGTGGTATTAAAATGGCCGATGATCAACGCGTAGTATCGTTAATTGTACCAAAAACTGACGGTGCTATTTTAACGGTAACTGAAAATGGTTACGGTAAGCGTACACAACTAGAAGATTACCCATCTAAGAGCCGTGCAACACAGGGTGTTGTATCTATCAAGGTGAGTGAGCGTAACGGTGCTGTTGTTGGCGCTGTACAAGTTGATGATAACGACGAAATCATGATTATTTCAAATCGTGGTACCTTAGTACGTACTCGCGTTAATGAAGTTTCTACGGTTGGACGTAACACCCAAGGTGTTATTTTGATCAGAACTATTGACGAAGAGCAAGTAGTTGGTTTACAACGTATAGAAGAGATTGAAGTTACAGAAAGTGACTTGATTGATATTGAAGACGTTGAAACTGTAGATACGGTTATTGATGAAGTAGCGGATGATAATCCTCCTTCAGAATAATTGATATTGAAAAAGCGGCCTTGGCCGCTTTTTTTAATGTTGTTGAAAAAAATTAATAGGGTGTGAAGTTATATTCATTCACTAAAACTCAAAGGTTTAGTGGGTGGGTATTGAGCATTCATGCTAAGTAGTTAAATTACTGGAATGAGGCAAAGGTAATGAGTAAATATAATTTTTGTGCGGGGCCAGCTATGCTTCCGCAAGCGGTTATGAAAAAAGCACAAAAAGAGTTTCTAGATTGGCAAGATTTAGGTGTGTCTGTGATGGAAATAAGCCATCGTAGCAAAGAGTTTTTAGCCCTTACAGCTAAATGTGAAGCCAGCCTTCGTCGCCTAATGAATATCAGTGATGAATTTGAAGTGCTGTTTATGCATGGTGGTGGTCGTGGTCAGTTTAGTGCTGTGCCATTAAATTTACACCAAGAAGGCAAAGCTGCGGTTTATTGCGAAAACGGCGTGTGGTCAAAAAGTGCAACAGACGAGGCCAACAAGTTTACTCAAGCAACCTCTATTGATGTGCGTAATGATGCCAATGGCGAGTTTTCTATTAAACAGGTTGCTGATTGGGTGTTACCAGAAGATGCATCTTACATTCACTATTGCCCTAACGAAACGGTTGACGGCTTAGAAATTTTTGATGTACCAAGCCACCCAACTGCACCGATCGTTGCTGATATGTCGTCAACTATTTTATCACGCGAAATAGACGTTAATAAATTTGATTTAATTTACGCTGGTGCGCAAAAAAATATCGGCCCGTCGGGCATATCAATCGTTATTGTTCGTAAAACATTACTTGAGCGTGAAGGCTTACCTAAGCCAGGCATTTTAGATTACGCATTAGAAGCAAAACAAGGCAGCATGTTTAACACGCCTCCTACATTTGCTTGGTATTTAGCTGCTGAAGTATTTCAATGGCTTGAAAGTAATGGTGGCGTAAAAGCGATGGAAGTTCAAAATATTGCTAAAGCGCAGCTACTTTATGACTTTATTGATGAATCGAGCTTTTATACCAATAAAGTAGCTAAACATTGCCGTTCACGTATGAATGTTCCGTTTTGGCTTAATGATGAAAGCTTAAATGATAAGTTTGTTGCTCAGTCTAAAGATGCAGGGTTACTCGCTCTTGAAGGCCACAGAATTGTGGGCGGTATGCGCGCAAGTATTTATAACGCAATGCCTATTGAAGGTGTTCAAGCACTTGTAGACTTTATGGCTGCTTTTGCAAAGGAGCACAGCTAATGGAGCAGCTTCGTTTAGAACCTATTTCTAGAGTAAATGGCACAGTAACCCTACCAGGTTCAAAGAGTCTATCGAACAGAATTTTATTATTAGCAGCACTTGCAAGCGGTACTACCGTTGTAGAAAACTTACTTGATAGTGACGATATACGCCATATGCTGGGCGCCTTAAAGTTATTAGGTGTAAATGTAACTTTAAATGATGACCGCACTGTAGCCACCGTAGAGGGTGTTAGTGGTGTGTTTAATACACCGACTGAGCCATTGTTTTTAGGTAATGCGGGTACTGCTTATAGACCTTTAACGGCAGTACTTGCTGGCGTTGCTGGTGAATACGAGCTAATAGGCGAGCCACGTATGGAAGAGCGCCCGATAGGGCACTTGGTTGACGCGCTGCAAGCATTGGGTGGTGATGTTACTTATACAAAGCACAAAGACTACCCACCACTTAAAATTGTCGGTGGCCAAATAAAAGGCGGTGAGGTTGAAATTGACGGCAGTATTTCAAGTCAATTTTTAACCGCTCTATTAATGGCAGCGCCATTATTTAACGGTGATACAACAATAACTATTAAAGGTACTTTAGTCTCTAAACCTTATATTGATATTACACTTGATGTAATGGCACGTTTTGGAGTTAATGTTGAGCACAGTGATTATGCAACTTTTAAAGTTAAAGGTGGTCAACAGTATCAATCATTAGATCGCATAATGGTTGAAGGCGATGCATCTTCTGCCTCTTACTTTGTTGCTGCGGCTGCAATTGCAGGCGGTGAGATTGAAATTAAGGGCGTGGGTGCCAAGTCGGTGCAAGGTGATATAGGCTTTGCCAAAGTAATGGAGCAAGTAGGCGCAAAAATTGATTGGTATGATGAGCGTTTAGTTGTTCGCAAAGGCGAACTAAAAGGTGTGGATATTGACGCCAATGCAATTCCTGATGCAGCTATGACTCTTGCAACTGTTGCTCTTTTTGCCAAAGGCCCAACAGCCATTCGTAACATTTATAACTGGCGAGTAAAAGAGACAGACCGTTTATATGCAATGGCAACTGAGCTTCGTAAAGTAGGCGCACAGGTTGTAGAAGGTGAAGATTTTATAGAGATCACCCCACCTGAAACATTTAATGATGTTGCTGTTGATACTTACGACGATCACCGTATAGCCATGTGTTTTGCAATGGTTGCCGTTGGTGGAAAGCCAATAACAATTAATGATCCAAAGTGTACCTATAAAACATTTCCTACATTTTTCAATGTTTTAGCGTCAGTCAGTGAATAAGCTAATTAGAAGTAATTACAAAAGTTACACACTAATAGCAGATATATTTTAATAACTGACGTATAATGTCGCGGTTTATTTAGGTGTGCATTGCAGGAGGTTTTAAATGCAGGCGTTATTAATGCCCGTGATCACCGTTGATGGCCCAAGTGGTTCAGGTAAAGGAACTGTTTGTCGCTTGTTAGCCGACAAGTTAGGGTGGGATGTATTAGATAGCGGTGCGATTTATCGTGTTTTATCTTTAGCTGCACTTCATCACCAAATTGCATTAGACAATGAAGAAGGGCTTGTCCCGCTTGCTGCAAATTTAGATGTGCAGTTTTTGGTAGATAGCCAAACTAATGCAGGAAAAGTTATTTTAGAAGGCGAAGATGTAACCACTACTATTCGTAATGAAGAAGTAGGCGCTGCGGCTTCAAAAGTTGCAGCATTACCTCGCGTTCGTGAAGCGTTATTACGTCGCCAGCGTGCATTTCGCACTGAAAATGGCTTAATTGCCGATGGCCGTGATATGGGCACTGTGGTTTTTCAAGATGCGCCGTTAAAAATATATTTAACAGCCAGTGCACAAGAGCGTGCTCGTAGACGCTTTGTTGAGTTGAATACGCGCGGCCTTGATGTTACACTAAGTGGTCTATTACAGGACATTCAAGCTCGTGACGAGCGCGATATGAATCGCACCGTTGCTCCGCTTGTACCTGCACAGGATGCTATTGAGATCGATACTAGCGATCTTAATGCACAGCAAGTGTTTGATAAGGTAATAACTTTATTGGATATTGCTATCTCTGAAGGTAAGCTTCCTAAACGAAGCTAAATACATTTTATGCGCCAGCAGGATGCCAGTGCTATTTTAACAACCCCATGCAGCATGGTTGCTTATTGGTATTAATATATGAGACGTATATTCGTATGTCAGAAAATTTTGCGCAGTTATTTGAAGAAAGCTTAAAGGGTTTTGAAGCAGAGCAAGGCTCTATCGTTAAAGGTACAGTAATCTCTATCGAGAATAACATTGTACTTGTAGATGCTGGTCTTAAATCAGAAAGTGCTATCCCTGCAGAGCAGTTCAAAAATGCTGCTGGTGAACTAGAAGTTGCTGTAGGCGACGAAGTAGATGTTGCACTAGATGCAATTGAAGACGGTTTCGGTGAAACTATCCTTTCTCGTGAGAAAGCTAAGCGTCACGAAGCATGGATCCGTCTTGAGAAAGCATGTGAAGAGCAAGAGACTGTTACTGGTGTTATCAACGGTAAAGTTAAAGGCGGTTTCACAGTTGAAGTTGATTCAATCCGTGCTTTCCTACCTGGTTCACTTGTTGATGTTCGTCCAGTACGTGACACAACTCACCTTGAAGGCAAAGAGCTTGAGTTTAAAGTAATCAAGCTTGACCAAAAACGTAACAACGTTGTTGTTTCACGTCGTGCAGTTATCGAATCTGAAAACTCACAAGAACGTGAAGAGCTTCTTGCTAACCTTGTTGAAGGCCAAGAAGTTAAAGGTATCGTTAAGAACCTTACTGACTACGGTGCATTCGTTGACCTTGGTGGTGTTGATGGTCTACTACACATTACTGATATGGCTTGGAAGCGTGTTAAGCACCCTTCAGAAATCGTTAATGTTGGCGACGAAATCGCAGTTAAAGTTCTAAAATTCGACAAAGATAAAACTCGTGTTTCTCTAGGCCTTAAACAGCTTGGTGAAGATCCATGGGCAGCTATCGCTGGTCGTTACCCAGAAGGTTCTAAACTTTCTGGTCGTGTTACTAACCTTACAGATTACGGCTGTTTCGTGGAAATCGAAGAAGGCGTTGAAGGTTTAGTACACGTTTCTGAAATGGATTGGACTAACAAGAACATCCATCCTTCAAAAGTTGTAAGCCTTGGCGACACTGTTGAAGTTATGGTTTTAGAAATTGACGAAGAACGTCGTCGTATTTCTCTTGGTCTTAAGCAATGTATTGCTAATCCTTGGCAGGAATTTGCTCGTCTACAAAACAAAGGCGATCAAGTTACTGGTAAGATCAAATCAATCACTGACTTCGGTATCTTTATCGGTCTTGACGGTGGTATTGACGGTCTTGTACACCTTTCAGACATTTCTTGGAATACACCTGGCGAAGAAGCTGTACGTGAATTCAAGAAAGGTGACGAAATCACTGCTATCGTATTGCAAGTTGACCCAGAGCGTGAACGTATCTCTCTAGGTGTTAAGCAAATCGAAGCTGACCCATTCAATAACTACCTTGATGCAAACAAAAAAGGTGCTATTGTTAAAGGTAAAGTGACTGAAGTTGATGCGAAAGGCGCAACTGTTGAACTTATCGAAGGCGTTGAAGGTTACATCCGTGTAGCTGATATCGCTCAAGAGCGCGTTGAAGATGCAACTACTGTTGTTTCTGTAGGCGACGAGATTGAAGTTAAATACGTTGGTGTTGATCGTAAGAACCGCACTTTAAGCTTATCTGTAAAAGCTCTTTTCGAAGCAGAAGAGAAAGAAGTACTAGAGAAGCTTAAGAAAGAAGAGCCAGTGTTTGAAAACGCAATGGCAGCTGCTTTCGCAAATGCACAAAAAGACTAATATATAATTAGTTTTTAGTTGGAAGGGCATTTTTTGCCCTTCCTATATCTCTTTTTAAGGAAACGCTATGACTAAGTCAGAATTGATAGAAATACTTGCGGAACAACACGCACACGTTCCAGTGAAAGATGTTGAGAATGCTGTAAAAGAAATTCTTGAACAAATGGCCGGCTCATTATCTACTTCAGATCGTATTGAGATCAGAGGTTTTGGTAGTTTCTCTTTGCATTTCCGCGCTCCTCGCACAGGTCGTAATCCTAAGACTGGCGATACAGTTGAGCTTGAAGGAAAGCATGTACCTCATTTTAAACCAGGCAAAGAATTACGCGACCGCGTGAATGAAAGCATTGCCTAGTTAACTTAGTGGAGTAGTTACTTGTTCAAGGTATTAAAAATTATTCTGGTTGCACTATGCCTTATCAGTGCATTTGTATTAGGGTCACAAAACCCACAGTTAGTACAAGTAAATTACATTATAGCCAGTAATACGCTACCTTTAGCTGTAATAATAAGTATCTGCTTTTTATTAGGTGTTTTGATTGGTTGTTTTATTAGCTTTAAATTGTTTTCGCAATTAAAGTGGCAAAACTACCGCTTAAAAAAGCAATTAGCGCCTGAAAAAGATAAAAAAAAGCTTGCCGCGAATAAAGACACCTAACTATGATTGAGCTTTTGTTTTTACTATTACCTGTTGCCGCTGGTTACGGTTGGATTATGGGTAAAAACAGTGCTAAAAACCAAGCTCATCAACTTAATCGTCAGATCACTTCTGAATATAGCAAAGGCTTAAAATTTCTACTCGATAGAGAAGAAGATCAAGGCTTAGAGCATTTAATCAACTTACTTGAAGTTTCAGCCGACTCGGTTGAACACTATTCTACACTTGCCACCATGTTTCGCCGTAGAGGTGAATTAGACCGCGCAATAAAAATTCACGAACTTCTATTAAAACACCCAAGCTTAAATGAACAACAAGCTGCAACTAGCCGTTTAGAATTAGCCGAAGATTATATAATGGCCGGACTACTAGATAGTGCGGAAGAGCACTTAGTTTGGCTAGTTAAAGCAGGGCATGTAGAAGCGCTGGACCCTATTATCACTTTATATTCGCAAACCCGTGAGTGGGAAAAAGGCATCAACATGTTTGAAGCCCATAGCGAACTATTTTCAAAAGAACAGCAATTTAAAGCAATTGCTAATTTTTATTGTGAGTCAGCTTTAAGTGACAATACACCCCAACTAATGAGAAAAGCGATTAGCTTAAATTATAAAGCCGTGCGTCCGCTTTACGAGTTAGGGTTAGTTGCTTACGCAAAAGAAGATTACGTTAAAGCTATTTATTACTGGCGTGAACTTGTCTCTCAATTTACCTTGTTTGCTCCGTTGTTTATTGATGAGCTGGCACACAGTTATAAACAATTGAATTTGACGCATCAATTTCACGAGTTAGTCAGTGACTTGTTAGAGAAGGGCGGAGTATTAATTAAAATAAAGCATTGCCAAGCATTACTTGAGCAAGGTCACACTAAGCAAGCCTTTGAATTTTTAACTGATAGCTTAAAACGTCAACCTACTATTCGTGGTTTTAGTTTTTTACTGCAATTAATGGGTGACCAAAATAAAAATACTAAAGAAGTACTTAACGAAATTGATAAGCTTGTAACCTCTTATATTGCTACAAAACCAGATTTCCAATGCCAGCATTGTGGTTTTACAAGCTACACCATATATTGGAACTGCCCTTCTTGTAAGCATTGGGAAACCATTGTTCCAAGTCGAGGCTTAGACGGATTTTAATAACCCCATAATTTATAACTTTACTGCCATTCACTAGGATAGTTATGTCTTTCGAACACTCAAAAAAAATTCTTATTGCATTAGATTACGATGATCAAGAAGTTGCTTTAAACTTTGTTAAACAACTTTCTCCTGATACTTGCCGTCTCAAGGTCGGCAAAGAAATGTTTACCTATTTTGGACCTGCATTTGTTAAAGAGTTAATTGATTTAGGTTTTGATGTTTTCTTAGATTTAAAATTTCATGATATTCCTAATACAGTAGCTAAAGCGGTTACTGCAGCTGCTAAAATGGGGGTGTGGATGGTAAACGTTCATGCTTCTGGTGGCTTTGAAATGATGAGTAAAGCTAAATCGGCTCTAGAGCAATTTGGTGACAAAGCGCCATTACTTATCGCTGTGACTGTATTAACAAGTATGGATGAAACAGAACTTAAGCGTTTAGGTGTTGATAAATCAGCTCAAGAGCAAGTTATCTATTTAGCTAAGCTTGCAAAGGAAGCTGGGCTTGATGGTGTTGTGTGTTCTGCACAAGAAGCAAAAGCTTTAAAAACAGAGTTAGGTGATAGCTTTAAGCTTGTTACGCCTGGTATACGCCCTGAAGGGAGTGATGCGGGTGATCAAAAGCGTATAATGACTCCTAAGCAAGCTATAGATTCAGGAAGTGACTATTTAGTGATAGGCAGACCGATTACTCAAGCAGATAATCCTGTAAAAGTGCTTAGTGATGTTAATAACTCTATAGCTTAATTTAACAATAAGCAGTAATATAGTGCTAAAACCCCTTACCTTATGTGAGTTTTATGTTACATTAATAAAATCAAAATGTAGTAGGGGTTTGTTTTGAAGTTATTTTTTGGTTCTATAGTAATTGTTATTGCGGGTTTTTCAGTAAATAAGTACGTTTTTTCTAATAAAGCATACGATGGTGTAACAACCGTTACAGATATAATTCCAACGTACCCAGTCGATATGTTTGATTTTAAAAAAACAATGCAAGATTATGCTCATCATCTGTGTTACAAAAATGAAGATACACTCATATCTCAGCATGTAAGCGTTAGTGAATGTATATCAAAGCTTGATGATAAAAAAACAGAATGTGAAAAAAAGGTTTTTCGTTTGGCGCCGCTCAATCTTGAGTCGGAAGTTGAAGTGCTTGATTATTCAAGGCAATATACGCAATGTACATTGCCTTATAAATATATTTTAGGTTAATTACAAACAGGTATTATTAGTAATTACAGCCAATTATAATTAAGATCTTAAGCGAATGGATTTCGCTTCAATATCTATTAACTCTTGTTTAAATAAGCCACCAATTGCTTTTTTATAATTAGCCTTACTTGTAGAAAACATCTTTTTTATTGCTTCAGGATCAGACTTATCACCAAGTGGAATAACACCGCCTTCGTTTTTAAGCTTTTGCATAATAGTTTCACCAAGGTCACTTACTTTTCCCATACCTGGCTTTTCTAGTACAACATCAATTTTTCCGTCGTCACGTACTTTTTGAATATAGCCTTTAAGCTTTTGACCCACAAATAAGCTTTTAAATACCATATTGTAAAAAACAACACCGAAGTGCGACTCTTCAATTAATACTTTGTAGCCAATATCTGTTTTGCCAGCAACAATTAAATCCACTTCTTGTAAGTGAGTATATTGCGGCTCATCTTTTGATAAGAAACGATTAAAATTGTTTGAGGCACAAATACGTTGGCTTGCATTATCAAGGTACAGGCGTACTAAATAAGAATGGCCTTCTTGCATGCGTGGCTTTTGTTCATTAAAAGGTGCAAGCACATCTTTCTCAAGCCCCCAATCTAAAAATGCCCCAATACTATTTATTTCTTTAACGCGTAGTAGGGCATACTCGCCAACTTGAGCATGTGGTTTCTTTATTGTTGCTGTGGCTAAATTAGCATTGTCTAAAAAGATAAATACACTAATACTATCGCCCGCTTCAAGCTCATGTTTTATTTCTTGTTTTGGTAAAAATACTTCACCTAAATCATGGCCGTCTAAGTAAGCACCTTCGTTACTCACTTCTTTTACAAATAATGTTTGTGTGGTTCCTAGGTAACTCATAATTATTCCTGCTCAGGCTTTTTTTTACGGCGCATTGGTGTATCGCCATCAATGTTCATCGGTGCTTTAATTGGTGCTGTAGGCTTTTTAGGTTTAGCTTTGCGTTTAAATGCAGGCTTTTTAACAGCGGCGGCTTTTTCTTTAGATTTGTCCCACGCTGCCTCAGGTTTTTTCTCTTTTAAACCTTTAAACTTAGCTTTTAAGCTCTCTATGCTCGCAAATTTTAATTCGTCATTTAAAAATGCTTTAATAGCTAAATAACTTGCCCAATCTTTTGGGCCAACTAATGAAATTGCATTTCCTTTAAAGCCAGCACGTCCTGTACGACCTATGCGGTGTACATATTCTTCAGCGTGTTTTGGTAAATCAAAGTTAATAACGTGCGTTACGCTCAACAAATCTAAACCACGAGATGCAACGTCGGTGGTGATCAATATTTTAAAGTTTTCGCGACTAAACGAATCCATGATATCTAAACGTTTGTTTTGCGTTAAATCACCAGCAAGCGCTACAGATTTGAAGCCTTTAGCATTAAGCGCTTCACTCAAACGGCTCGTGTCAGAACGCGTTGCTGTGAAGATAATACATTGACCAACATCATCTTGGTTTAAAAAATGCTCTAATAACGCTTCTTTATGATCAAGGTGATCGGCAAGGTATAACGTTTGTTTAATATCACTATGTTGCTCATTTGCTGCACTTAGCGTAATTTGCTTTGGTTTTTTTAATAGGTTACGTGATAGTGCATCTACTTGTGCATGGTCAAGTGTTGCAGAAAACAATAACGTTTGACGTAGACGGTGATTAGCTTGCTCGTTAATCATTTTTAACTGCTCGGTAAAGCCTAAATCTAAAATACGGTCGGCTTCATCAAAAATAAGCAGTTCTAGTCCACTCAATTGCAATGAGCGTTTTGTAATGTGATCAGCTAAACGCCCAGGTGTAGCAACTACGAATTGTGGGTCGTTTCTAAGTGCTTTTATTTGGTCATTAAAGTTTTCGCCGCCAAGTATTTTAACTGCCTTAATAGCTGTACCTGCAATTAATAAACGTAGCTGAGTAAATACTTGCGTAGCAAGCTCACGCGTAGGAGCAACAATAAGTACACGAGGATCGCGTTTACTGAGTGCTTTTTGTTTCATAACCCTTTGTACAGCAGGTAATAAAAACGCCAAGGTTTTGCCCGACCCAGTTTTAGACTGAGCGAAAATGTCATGCCCTGCAAGTGCGGTAGGCACTGCATGCGCTTGAATATCGGTGGGCTGGGTGATCCCTTGATGTGCTAGTTGTGTTTCAAGGCGTGTATCAATCCCAAGATCAGTAAACTGCAATGTGTGTTTCTCCAAAATGAGCAAATTAACTCTATAAATTTATCAGCGCATTATAGCTTACACAGCTAGGTCGCTAACAGTAA
The DNA here is from genome assembly GCF_014163875.1 of Pseudoalteromonas sp. SR43-3. Lineage (NCBI taxonomy): Bacteria > Pseudomonadati > Pseudomonadota > Gammaproteobacteria > Alteromonadales > Pseudoalteromonadaceae > Pseudoalteromonas > Pseudoalteromonas sp. SR43-3. The sequence continues at coordinate 125,488 of NZ_JACJEC010000001.1, forward strand.
AAACCAATCTATAACGCTATTTTTTGCAATTAAACTAAAAAAGCGTAAAATACGCGCCCCGTATGCGCCGGATTTACGATTCGGTAAACGCCAATATTGGCTAACAAGGCAAAATAGGAAATATAATGACTGTTGTTCATAAAGATAATGTAACGGGCGATCACTTTGTAGTATGTGCGCTGTATAAGTTTGTAGGTTTACCTGAATTTGAAGCTATCCGTAAGCCATTACTAGAAGTGATGGAAGCAAATGAAGTACGCGGTACTTTATTGCTCGCTGCCGAAGGTATAAACGGCACTGTTTCTGCAAAACGAGAAGGGATAGACAACTTATTAGCATGGCTAGATGAGCAACCAAATTTAAAAAACATCGTTACAAAAGAATCTTACGACGATGAATGTCCGTTTTACCGCACTAAAGTAAAACTAAAAAAAGAAATTGTAACGATGGGCGTTGAAGGCGTAGATCCGCTTAAAGTTGTGGGTAGCTATGTAAAGCCAAATGAGTGGAACGCACTTATATCTGACCCTGAAGTAATTTTAATTGATACACGTAATGATTACGAAATTGAAATTGGTACATTTCAAAATGCGGTCGATCCAAATACCAAAACGTTCCGCGAATTTCCACAGTGGGCAAAAGAAAACTTAGACCCTGAGAAACACAAAAAAGTGGCGATGTTTTGTACCGGCGGTATCCGCTGCGAAAAATCGACAGCCTACATGAAAGAGCAAGGTTTTGATGAAGTTTATCACCTTGAAGGCGGTATCTTAAAATACCTAGAAGAAGTGCCAAAAGAAGAAACCATGTGGGAAGGCGAGTGTTTTGTATTTGATAATCGCGTTGCGGTTGATCATGACCTACAAAAAGGCTCTTATGATCAATGCCACGCGTGTCGTATGCCAATTACAGAAGACGAAAAGTTAAAGCCTGAATACATGGAGGGCGTCTCTTGTCATCATTGTATTGAAGAAGTAACGGACGAACAACGCGCACGTTTTGCAGAGCGCCAAAAGCAAATAGAATTAGCGCAAGCGCGTGGTGAGGGCCATATTGGTAATGAAGCACAAGCTGTTTTACAGCAACGTAAAGAAGCTAAAAAAGCCCAAAAAGACGCTCAGCGCGGTAAATAAATTTATACAATAAGTATTACATTTAAAGAGTCTATTTAGGCTCTTTTTTTGTGCCTAAATTTGTACAGTAATTGTTTTCACACCCCGATGATAGTGTTAATCTGCAAAACAGATTTAGTCATTTTAATGCGCATACAGGAAGGGATTTATGCAAGCCGAACAAGTTGAAATCGCACAATTTTTAGCACAACATCCTCCTTTTGATGACTTACCTCAAAAAGCGCTTAATGAGCTAGCTCAACAAGTAGAAGTGGCTTATTTTAGAGCAAAAACAGATATCTTGAGTTTTGGACAAGACATTTCTGATTTGTATGTAATTAGAAGTGGCTCTGTAGAAATGTACCGCCGAAATGGCGAGCTGTATAATCGTTTGGCTACCGCAGGTATATTTGGTCAAATGGGTTTATTGATGAACCGTAAGGTACGTTTTCCTGCAACTGCTCTTGAAGATACGTTAGTATATTGCATAAATGTCGAGCTATTTAATCGTTACTGTGATCAGTTTGATGCGTTTGCTGATTACTTCGAAACAGACGGTAACGTGCGTTTGCATCAAGCTATTGTCGAGCAAGCCGATGGCAATGACCTGACAACCGCGAAGGTAAAATCATTAATTCACAGAGATGTAGTCACCGTAGATGCAACCTCTACGATACAAGATATCGCTAAATTAATGACCGAAGAGGCGGTATCGTCAGTGTTGGTAACCGATGTAAATAAACCCATAAATGATGACCCAGAAGAAGATGATGGACAAGTAGTTGGTATAATAACCGATAGGGATTTACGCACTAAAGTAGTGGCTAAAGGGCTTGCCTTTAACACGCAAGCAAAAGACATTATGTCCACTAACTTAGTACTATTAGATGCTAATGACTATATTTTCGAAGCTGTATTGGCCATGCTTAGAGATAACTTACATCATTTGCCAGTAGTACAGAAAAGACGCCCAATAGGCGTTATCTCCCTCTCTGATATTTTGCGTTATGAATCGCAAAGCAGTTTATTACTTGTACGTGGCATACTGGCTCAACAAACAATAGAGGATTTGGCGCATTATGCACGCCAATTGCCCAATGTGTTTGTTCGTATGGTGAATGAAGATGCAAACTCACACATGGTTGGTACAGCCATGGCTGTTATAGGGCGTACATTTAAACAAAGATTGCTTGTATTAGCTGAAGAAAAGTTTGGTCCACCTCCCGTTCCTTATTGTTTTATTGCACTGGGCTCAATGGCTCGAGACGAGCAACTTATTGTAACCGATCAAGACAACGCGCTTATTTTAGATGACAGTTATGACGACGAAAAACATAACGCGTATTTTCAAAATATTGCCGATTTTGTGTGTGATGGTTTAGCGCAGTGTGGTTACACCTACTGTGATGGAGAAATTATGGCGTCGTTTAAAAAATGGCGTAAAACTCGCTCACAGTGGTTCGATCAATTTGCAGATTGGATCGCGCAGCCAAAACCACAAGCATTGCTTAATAGTTCTATATTTTTTGACTTAGACGGTGTGTGGGGTAAAACCAAGTGGGCCGACGAGCTTAAAATATTTATAGCAAAACAAAGTAAAGTAAATCGCGTATTTTTAGCTAATATGGCAGCAAATGCTAGAAATAGAACACCTCCACTAGGTTTCTTTAAAGGCTTTGTTATGGAGCATAATGGCCAACATAAACGTTCAATGAACTTAAAGCGAAGAGGGACTGCACCTCTTTCTGATGTTATTCGCGTGCACGCATTGGCTATTGGCTCACGTAAACAAAATTCGTTTGAGCGGCTAGAAGATATTATTGAAGCTAAGCTGTTACCACAGGGTAAAGCGCAAGATTTACGTGACGCACTTGAGTATATTGCCATGATGCGAATTCGCCATCAAGCGTGGCAAATAGAGAAGGGCGAAGAGCCCGATAACGACTTAGATCCACATTTACTTTCTCCGTTCGAGCAACGAAACTTAAAAGAGGCATTTGCCATTTTAGAAAAAGCACAAAGCTATTTAAAATTTAGCTACACAGCAAACTCTGGTGTGAAGTAGCCTATGAATCCGCGTAATCATAAAGCAATTGATTGGCAAGCTAGGTATAACGAGCTTGCCAATAGCACCAAAAATAAACTCTTAAAACACTTTTATGCGGGTGCTTATAATCAAGACAAAGCTGCAATAAAAGACGTGCCTTTTGTAGCAATGGATTTTGAAACAACAGGCTTAAATAGCCAAAACGACGATATAGTGAGTGTCGGATTAGTACCGTTTAGTTTAAAGCGTATCTATTGTAAACACAGCCGGCATTGGGTTGTACAGCCTAGGCGCAACCTTCATGAAGAGTCTATTTTAATACATGGAATAACGCACTCTGAGGTGGACGACGCCCCCGACTTTAATCAAATTATAGAGCCTTTACTTGAAGCGCTCAGTGGTAAAGTTGTCGTGGTGCATTATGCCGCAATAGAACGTCACTTTTTAAATAATGCGTTATTGTTAAGGCTTAAAGAAGGTATTGAGTTTGCACTTGTTGATACAATGGAAATAGAAAAAAGAGCACTAAAAGCAAGGCAGGGTTTATTAGGGCGATTGTTTAACACAAAATTAGGTTCTCTTAGGCTAACAGATTGCCGTGCGCGTTATTCCCTACCAGCATATCAAAATCACAATGCGTTAACGGATGCACTTGCTACAGCAGAACTTTTACAAGCGCAACTGAGTTATCATTATCGTGTAGATACTCCAATCTCAGAGCTGTGGTTCTAGCTTTTAATGACCAAACAAAAAAACGCCGCAAAAATTGCGGCGTTTTCGTTACTAATTAAAAGTGTTACTTACTAAAAGTATTATTTAACTGGGCGAGGCTCAGTTCGTAAACCTAAAACTAAACTTAAACACATAAATAATAATACAATAGTAAATGGCAAGCCTGTAGAGACAGCGCCTGCTTGTAGTGCTTCAATTGCTTGTGTGCCACCAATCCAAAGTAAAGCAGCTGCAATTGCGCCCTCAACCGATGCCCAAAATATACGTTGTGGTACCGGTGCATCAATTTTACCGCCAGCTGTAATTGAATCAATTACTAATGAACCAGAGTCAGATGACGTAATGAAAAATACCAACACTAATAAAATTGCAATAAACGATAAAATATTAGATAAGGGTAATTCATCAAGCATTTGGAACATAGCTAAAGGTACATCAGTTAAACCATTAGTGCCTAACGCACCAACACCATTAACTACTTGATCAATCGCAATACCACCGTAAATAGACATCCATAAAACAGTAACTAGAGTAGGAATAAGTAAAACCGCAATTAAGAATTCACGAATTGTACGACCACGTGATACACGCGCGATAAACATACCTACAAACGGTGACCAGGAAATCCACCAAGCCCAGTAAAACACAGTCCAACCATGCATCCATGTTTCGTCTTCACGACCGTGAGGATTACTCAATGGAATAATATTTTCTACATAGCCCATCACGGTAGTGGGTACATTACCCATTGCTACAGCAAAGCCTACTAAACATACAAACAATAATAATGAAAACGCAATTAGCATATTTACATTACTTAGTAGTTTCACACCACCGTCAATACCACGAACCACAGAGACAATGGCTAAAAGTGTTACACCCGCAATAACTAGAATTTGAGAGCCAATGCCACCTTCTGTACCAAATACATGGTTAATGCCTGCAGAAGCTTGCTGCGCACCTAAACCTAAAGATGTTGCAAGGCCAAATAACGTAGCAAGTACAGCTAAGATATCAATGATATGACCAGGCCAACCCCAAGCTCTATCACCTAATATAGGGTAAAAAATAGAACGAATTGAAAGTGGTAAACCTTTGTTATAGGTAAAAAATGCAAGAGATAAACCAACAACAGCGTAAATAGCCCAAGGGTGAAGACCCCAATGAAACATAGTTGCGCCCATTGCTAATTTTGCAGCTTCTGGTGTATTAGCGGCTACATTAAGCGGTGTTTCGTACCAACCAGTAAAGTAAGCAACTGGTTCAGCAACGCCCCAAAACATAAGGCCGATACCCATACCCGCAGCAAATAACATAGCAAGCCATGAAACGCGAGAGTGAGAAGGTTTAGCGTCATCACCACCAAGGCGAATATTACCGTAAGGAGAAACAATAAGTGCTAAACAAAAGAGTACAAAGAAGTTAGCAGCCCACATAAATAGGGCATCAAAATTATTAATAATATCGGTCTTGATACTATCAAGCGCTGTTTTTGCAGTTTGTGGGTCGGTAACAAGTATGGCGATTAAAAAGATGACAATCAGGCCCGCACTAGTTCCAAAAACAGGGTTGTGAATATCAAACCCCCACTTTTGTACGTTGTCCTGACCTACGGTGTAATCCGTGTTGTCAATACTATATTTGTCATGATTTTCCTTCATGCAATACCTCTTTAGTTGTCCTAACAAGCCAAAATAAATTCGGCGTCATATCGAATTACATTAGTCTTTAAATATTAGGTAAAAAGTAATACCGTAATTATTTGAAGACTAACTAATTTGAAGCGTGATCATACAGCTAGTAGTGTATGAGTTAAATATTAAATGTAAATGAATTTGTATTTAAAACGCTGTTTATATGGCCAAATTCATAATTCTTTCATTTAAAAGCCCTAAATTTAAAAATTCAGTGAACGTTAAAATTTAGTTTGCTATTAAAAGTATTAATTTACTTGATTAAGTAAAAAAAGATCATTTTTAAGTAGCTTAATTAATACTTAAATATTGGGACTTGTTAGTCTTTAAGGATTGAAATTTGTTTAATTTAGGCGCGATTTAATCGCTCCTAGATTTATAGCTTAGTGGTTCGGTAACAGCTTATGCGTTATTTTTCATGCTTGCATACACGTAAGAATAATCAAAAAACGGCTAGCAAAGAGCAAATTTCTCTTCAAGGCTATTATAAATTTATAAGCCGATAAGCATCTTTAATCAAGTTGTAATATGAATATGATTTAACACAACATTAGGGCATGTTGAATTTTGGCGATTGAATTTACAGTAGTATGTTTGGTTTTTAGGCAAGGCAGAGCCTATGTAGTGTGGTCATTCCCCTTAAATAGGCGATAACGCAGCATAAATACCAAACATACACTGCCCTTTGGTTTCTTTCTAGGGACGATTAACTCTTTGTTACTCGGTTTTTACTTAGCCCACTAGGTTACAAACCTCGTGCCGCGATTTAATCGCCCCTAGATTGAACAAATTTCAATCCAAAAAGCTCAGCATGCCCTAAGCTATATTTTATAAATAGATAGGAAAAGGATTAATACTATTATGCGTGAATGCGTTGCAAATAATACCAATCAAAACGAACTTGTTAAACGCTTTTGCAGCGTTAGAGGCGAAAGCCTAGCTATTATAGAGCCTCTCACTGTAGAGGATTGCCAATTACAAGCTATGGCAGATGCCAGTCCAAGCAAATGGCATTTAGCGCATACCACGTGGTTTTTTGAAACATTTTTACTTAGTGTTTATTGTAAGCAGTACATTGTGTTTAACTCTCACTATAGAATGCTTTTTAATTCCTACTACAATGGGATTGGAGAGCAATTTAAACGAGCCAACCGAGGTAGTTTATCTAGGCCTAGTTTAGATGAAGTTCTAGCTTACAGAGAACATGTTGATAGCTGTGTGATTGAATTACTTAAGACTGAAGTTAATCCACAAATTAAAGATATTATTGATCTTGGTTTAAACCACGAGCAACAGCACCAAGAGCTAATGCTAATGGACATCAAATATAACTTTTCAGTAAACCCATTATTTCCACAATATCAAACATCATTTTTAAATAGCCAAAACAAATCAGCAGATATTAAGCTCCTTAACTTTATCAATTTTGAACAAGCCATTATTAATATTGGCACAAATGCCGACGATGAATTTGCATATGATAACGAGTGCCCCAAACACCAAGTACTAATTCATCCATTCAGTTTTGCTAATAGATTGGTCACTAATGGTGAATATTTAAACTTTATAAATGCCGGTGGATATAGCAATCCACAATATTGGTTAAGCGACGGTTGGGCGCATATTCAAAACACTCGTTTAACGCATCCACTATATTGGCATTGCATAAATAACGAATGGTTTGAGTTTACACACTATGGATTGCAGCCTTTAAATTTAAGTGCTCCCATCAGCCATGTTAGTTATTTTGAGGCCAGCGCCTACGCTAATTTTGTAAAGGCTCGCTTGCCTACAGAGTTCGAGTGGGAATATGCAGCTAAAAATACAGCTTCAATAGAGATTAATAATAACGACCTAACACCACAACAAACAAAAGATGATACTGAAATAAACCAGTTAACGGATTCATGTTGGCAATGGACAAACAGTGCATATTTGCCATACCCCGGTTTTAAGCCTATTGAAGGAGTAGCAGGGGAATACAATGGTAAATTTATGAATAACCAAATGGTGTTACGGGGCGGGTGTGTGTTTACCCCTCAAAACCATTTACGACAAACATACCGGAATTTTTATTACCCACATCAAGCGTGGATGTGCAGCGGGATAAGACTAGCTAAGGATATAGTATGAGCCAAGTAACAGCGATTAAGCAAAGTAACATAACCGACACTGAATTTCTAAACGACGTGATAAGCGGATTAACTCAACAACAAAAAACGCTTCCGTGTAAATATTTTTATGATGATAAAGGTGCTGCATTATTTGAGCAAATAACAACATTACAAGAGTATTACGTAACACGAACTGAGCTTTCTATATTAGAGCAACATTCGCAGTCGATTGCTCAAATGCTACCTGAAAACCTCTCTATTATAGAGCCTGGGTGTGGTTCGGGTAAAAAGGTCGCGTATTTATTAGCGCACATGGCAAAGGTAAAAACCTTCGTACCGTTTGAAATTTCTGAGGAGATGCTCAGTTATTCACTTGCACATTTGTTGCCATTATTCCCAGATTTGGCCATTTCGCCATTACTAGGAGACTTTACACATAGCCAAATGGTTAAACAGCTAACCAAAGACACCGCTTTAGATAGTCAAACCAATTTGGTGTATTTTCCAGGCTCTACTCTTGGTAATTTTGCCCCAGTTAAAGCTATAGAAATTATGAATAATTTCCATCGTTTATGTGGTGTAAACGGTTATGTATTAATTGGGGTTGATTTAGTAAAAGAGCGCCAAGTGTTACTTGATGCATATAACGATAAAGCGGGAATCACCGCCGCATTTAATAAAAATTTACTACAACGTATTAATAACGAGCTAAACGGCACATTTAATTTAGATAACTTTAGCCACGAGTCACGCTTTAACGAGCAACATAGCCGTATTGAAATGCATTTAGTAAGTAACTGTAATCAAAGCGTGGTTATAAATGATCAGCAAATAGACTTTATTGAAGGCGAAAGTATCCATACAGAAAACTCTCATAAGTACACGCTCGAATCGTTTAAGCAGCTTGCAGCGCAAGCTAATTTAAAGTTAGAGCAAACATGGCAAGACGATAGTAACTATTTTGCCTTGTGCTTATTAAGACCGCTTTAAACGTTACTTAAGTTTAGGGCGTGTTGATCTTTGATAGTTGAATTTGCAGCAATATGTTTGGTTTTTAGGCAAGGCAGAGCCTATGAAGTGTGGTTATTCCACATAAATAGGCGATAACGCAGCATAAATGCCAAACATGTGCTGCCCTTCGGGTTCTGCCTAGGGGCGATAAACTCTTTGTTGCTCGATTTTTACTTAGCCCACTAGGTTACAAACCTCGCGCCGCGATTTAATCGCCCCTAGATTGAACAAATTTCAATTCGCAAAGATCAACACGCCCTAGTAAATGACAACTTGGGCATTGTTAAACTCATAGTTTAGCAATGCACCATTATTTGATTGCTGTATAAGCTTAGCTTTATTTAAACCATGTAGTCTAAATAGCAGGGGGGCAATAACAGATACCGCAGAGCCCGTTGCACTGTCCTCATTTACTCCAAACTGGGGTGCAAAATATCTAAAATGCGCTATGGCATTTTTCTTGTCTTTATTTTTTATACTGAGTGCAATTATTGCAATTATTGCAATTATTGCATTTTTGTGGAGTTTACTCAAAGCTTTAAAATCAACGTGTAAGCTTTTTAAATCGTCTTTTTCAACGTCTTTACTAAACTCTTTATTAAATTCTTCATTAAATAATACAACCGTATAACCGTTTTTATCACCGGTACTGTAGGCTGCTTTTATTGCGGATGAAAACACACTTTTTAACTCACCTTTAGCTAATTCGCTTTTTTTAGGCTCTATACTTTTTAGTAACAACTGGGCGCGTTGTTTTTTTACTCTTATAGTAAAGCGCTCATTACTCATTGATGTAAATACTTCAGGGCAATAACCAAAATACTTTATTAAAAAATTAGCGGCCGCTAAAGTACCATGCCCACAGCGTTTAATTTCACTTGTTTGGTTGAACCAGCGAATATTACAATGGCGTTTAGTTATCTCATTTTGATTTAAAAATACGGTAGCAGGGTGGTTTGATTGTGATGCAATATATTGCATTGTTTTTGATGTTAACCCATTTTTATAAATAACAATTAAAGCGCTTGAGCCTTTTAAGTTATTTGCAGGGCTATAAAAAACAGATTCGGTGGAAGTGAATTCTATCAAGCGAAGCGTAAGCCATTTAGGCTTACGCTTCGCTAAACAAAGAGTATTAACCTTTGCTTGCATATGCGTCGTTATGAACGCCCGCAGCACGACCTGATGGATCTGCATTGTTTTGAAACGATGCGTCCCATGCCAGTGCTTCAGGAGTCGAACACGCTACCGACTTACCATGTGGTACACATTTAGCGGATGCATCACCAGGGAAATGTTCTTCAAAAATTGCACGATAGTAATATGCTTCTTTTGAGTCTGGTGTATTAATAGGGTATTTAAATTTCGCATTTGCAAGCTCTTGATCGCTTACTTGCTCATTTACAAACTCTTTTAACGTATCAATCCAGCTGTAACCAACACCGTCTGAAAATTGCTCTTTTTGACGCCATAAAACTTCATCAGGTAAGTAACCTTCAAAGCCTTCACGTAAAATATGTTTCTCAATTTTTCCATCTTTACACATTTTAGCTTCAGGGTTGATACGCATAGCTACATCAACAAATTCTTTATCAAGGAACGGTACACGTGCTTCTACGCCCCATGCAGCCATTGATTTATTAGCACGTAAGCAGTCAAACATATGCAGTTTTGATACTTTACGGTTTAGCTCTTCATGAAACTCTTGTGCGTTAGGGGCTTTATGGAAGTATAAGTAGCCACCAAATAGCTCATCAGCACCTTCGCCAGATAACACCATTTTAATGCCCATCGCTTTAATTTGGCGAGCCATTAAGTACATAGGTGTAGAGGCACGAATCGTTGTTACATCGTACGTTTCAATGTGGTAAATCACTTCACGCAGTGCATCAATACCTTCTTGAATCGTAAAAATAATAGGGTGGTGAATAGTCCCAATCATGTCAGCTACTTTTTGTGCAGCCGCTAAATCAGGTGAGCCTTCAAGGCCAACTGAAAAAGAATGCAGCTTAGGCCACCATGCATCGCTTTCGTCGTTATCTTCAATACGTTTGGCAGCAAAGCGCTGGGTAATAGCAGAGATAACTGATGAGTCTAAACCACCAGAAAGTAATACGCCGTAAGGCACGTCACACATTAGCTGGCGTTTAACGGCCGCTTCTAATGCATCTTTAACGTCTTGGGCTTCTGCGCTATTATCTTTAACTGCATCAAATGTTTCCCAATCACGTTTGTAATAAGGCGTCATTTTACCATCTTTGCTGTACAGATAATGCCCTGGAGGAAATTCTTCAATGTGCTTACAAATTGGAGAAAGTGCTTTTAGCTCAGAAGCAACGTAAAAGTTACCGTGCTCGTCGTGACCAGTGTAAAGCGGGATAATACCAATATGATCACGGCCAATTAAGTAAGCGTCATTTTCTTCATCGTATAAACAAAATGCAAAAATGCCATTTAGGTCATCTAAAAAGTCAGGCCCTTTTTGTTTATAAAGCGCTAAAATAACTTCACAGTCTGATTGGGTTTGAAAAGTAAAATCAACGTCTAGCTCTGCTGCAAGTTCTTTATGATTATAAATCTCGCCATTAACCGCTAAAATATTTGTTTTTTCAGGATTGTATAAAGGCTGTGCACCGCTTGATACACCAACAATAGCTAAACGCTCATGCACTAAAATAGCTTTTTCAGATGCATATACACCAGACCAATCTGGGCCACGGTGTCTAAGCAGCTTTGACATTTCAATTGCTTGGGTACGCAATTGAGTGGGATCAGATTTAATATCTAATACCCCAAAAATTGAACACATAGTAACTCCTCATTCCTATTATGTGTGCAGCAAAGCCAATTTGCTGTGCTGCGAAACCTTGTTTTATCAGAAAAAATTACTCAAGTCACATAGCTTTTACAATTAATTAAGAATAATTTATGCACCAAGTTATATGTAACCGCACCAAAGTGGTTAATGCGTAGTACCTGCTGCCATTTTTACGTCGTTATTATTGTTCAAAGCTTGTGCAATCATCACTTTTAGCGCGTTAATAACAGTGTCTTCACACATGCTTGGTGCGCCATTGTGGCGCACAGCTTGGCTTGGTAAATAAGGAATATGCACAAAGCCACCTTTCATTACAGCGCAGTGATCATTTATGTAATGCATAAGGCCATACATAACGTGATTACACACATACGTACCTGCCGTATTGGAAATGGCAGCAGGAATATTGCTGTTGTGCAGTGCTTGTAACATACGCTTTATGGGTAAATTAGTGAAATAGGCATCAGGGCCATTTTTTTCTATTGGTGAATCGACAGGTTGCTTACCTGCATTGTCTTTAATACGTGCATCGTCAACGTTTATTGCAATACGCTCAATTGATATTTCGCTGCGCCCACCAGCTTGACCTATACATAAAACAACCGCCGGATTGTGTGACTCAATGGCGTTTATAAGCTGACTAATAGACGTATTAAACTCACAGGCAAGTTCTAGTGTACATATTTTGTGTTTCATGATGATAGTTTCATCAAGTTTTTGCACTGCTTGCCAAGAAGGATTGATAGTTTCGCTACCAAAAGGCGCAAAGCCGGTAATTAATACACACGCCATAGAAGAAGTTGATTTAGTCATTACACACCAAGCTATACATTAAAATAATATTAACGGCGAGTAAGGTAACTGCCGTCTGAATTTGAACCTTAATTACATAGTACTTATTTTTTAAGTCTAAAAGAGCTGCAGGAATAATATTTAATTTGCTGTCATAGGCGTCATTAACGTACCGCAATTGCCGCTATACATGCAGAGCGCAACTAATGGAGCAGGGCTTGCGCAATGACCTTCAATTAAAAATATACCTACACAATACAAAACAACCAGTATTAAACGATTATCAGGGCCAATAATTTAAGTCGAACATAGTTTTCCTATTTATTTTTAGAATATTTTTATAGGTTATTTTTAAGTGCAAGGCTCAATTGATGTAGGTGTCCGTCAAGTTTCTGCTTCGCCTTCGCTGCTTCTTCAAATGTTACATATTTAAACTCAACAGTATCTAAAGGTCTAAACTGCGCAAATTGACGTAAGTCGGCTTCAATAACAGTCCCTAGCAGAGGGTAGCCCCCTGTAGTTTGGCCATCATTTAGTAACACAATTGGCTCTCCACTTGGTGGGAGTTGAATACTCCCAGGGCTTACCCCTAATGATGGCAAAGAGTGCGAATGCCCCAAATTATTCTTATGCTCAAGCCTTACACCCATTCGGTTACTATTATTGCTGACTTTAAAAGCGGTAGACACAAAGTTGCTAAGTAAAGTCTCGCCTAATAAGTCGGCATGAGGACTTGGATGCAGGCGTATAAGTTTGCGCTGGGCGGGAGCAATTGCGCCTACCTTTTTAAACTCTCCGTAATAAGGAGTAATAGGTATTTTATCACCAGAGGTGAGAGATCTACCTTCAAAACCACCAAAACATGCGTTTAAATCTGTAGATTTAGAACCCATAACCCCAGCATTTTGTATACCGCCTTTCACTGCTAAATAAGCTCTTAAGCCTGCTCTACCAGTAGCAAAACTTAGGACTTGTTTGTTTTTTACTGCGTATGTCCAACCAGGATAAATTGAATATCCATCAAGGGTTGCTTGCAAATCTGCACCATGAAGCGCAATTACTGTGTCGCAGGTAAATTCCAGTTCGCACAAACCCACAGTTATTTCTAAAACGGCATCATTGTCGTTATTGTTAAGTAATCTATTAGCAATGATTTGTGCAATGGGGTCTAAGCTACCCGCTTTGCTTACACCTAAATGGCGGTAGCCCTCACGGCCAAAATCTTGAATTGTAAGTAATACACCACTTTTAAGTACTTTAATCATGATTTGCTCCTTTATTAACGTGCGGAACAAATTTAAGCGTATCGCCTGGTTGAATTAAACAAGGTTGCTCAGAGGTCGAATCAAACAAAGCAGTATCTGTATGACCTATTATATGCCAACCACCTGGGGTATCTGCGGGGTAAATGCCGGTTTGTGCAGCACCTATCGCAACAGAGCCTTTAGGAACTTTAATGCGTGGCTCATCACGTCTTGGTGTATGTAATTGCTCATTTAAGCCATGTAGGTAAGCAAAACCGGGCTGAAAGCCTAAAAATAAAACGTGGTACTTGGTTTTACTATGAATATTAATAACTTCATCGGCACTTAAATTATGATAGCGAGCCACGTAATTAATGTCCTCACCCTTGTATGTGGTTTTGATTAAGTGATGCTGCCCCTTAAAAGTACTCGTTTTAATATCATTCCACAGCGAAGGTAGCACTCGTAACCACTTATTTAAGTGTTTATCTGATTTTAAATAAAGAGTGAGCGAGTTCATGGCGGGCACCAAATCGCTAAATTCATCAGTGCTTTTACAGTGGCTAGCTAGAGCCCAAATTTTCTTTTGAATAGAGAGTATATCTGTAGCGTCTAAATGCGATGCATCAAACAGTAAACTACTGTTTGTTAATGCATAAATATGAGGAGCTGGCTTCATTAAATAAACCTATTTGTACAACATAATTTAAACGTAACACAGTTTTATTAATTTATTTACACCATTGCGACTAAGTGGTTATGTTTATTGCCCAACTTACTTTAAGAGTAGTTTTATATTCAATTAATCGTATTTAACTTATTGAAGACCAAAACTTAATACGCTTCGTACTAAATAAGTAATTAGGTTGAAATGAAAATTAGGATAAGGAGGTCTTAGTTAGCACGCACTTGTTTAAGAGGTACTTTATGAAACACCAGCATTTATTATATTTATCAGGCGCTGCTATTATATTTAGCGCAGGCAGCTTTGCTTTATCTATGGAAAAGGTTGAGCACAGTAATGTAGAAGCCACCATGCATGTAGAAACCATTGTACTTGGATCGGGTTGTTTTTGGGGAGCCGAAAAACGCTACGAAGCGCTTAATGGCGTTATTGATGCTGAATCGGGGTACGCTGACGGCAATGGCTTTAAAGCTACCTACAGAAACATTACTGATCAGTCTCGTCGTTTTGACGAGAACAATTATGCTGAAGTTGTACAAGTTATGTATAACAGCAATATAATTTCAGCAGAAGTTCTCTTAAAAAACTATTTTGAAAGTCACGACCCTACGCAAAAAAATCGCCAAGGTAACGACATTGGTACGCAATACCGCTCAATTGTATTAACGACCACTGATGCGCAAGCTAAAGTAGCTGAGCAAGTTAAATCGCAATATCAGCAGCTTTTAACTGATGCGAGCTATGGCAAAATTGAAACAGTTATTAAACCGCTTCAAGGTTTTGTAACGGCAGAAGAGTATCATCAAAATTATTTAGAAAAGAACCCTAATGGCTATTGCCCAGATCACTCTACCGGTGTTGTTTTTAATAAAACACCTGTAGAAAAAGTAGATAACACTGCTTTACTAGCAGGAAAGCAAATAGTGGTACTTGATTCACGTGAATACTGCCCATATTGTGAAAAGTTTAAAAAAGCAGTCGCAAATGATTACAAAGGAACAATACCAATGTCGTTTCGCCATGCTGACCAACTTGATGATTTAACTATTAAGTCAGCCACGTGGGCAACACCAACCATTTTGTTTTTAGAAAATGGCGTTGAGGTATATGGTCGTCAAGGTTACGCAACGCCTAAAGAGTTTTATAAAGCATTAGGCGCTTTTAAATTAGGTAACAGTGATGCTTATAAAGTTGCATTTGATGCACGAACAGATAGACCTTACTGTAAAGAGTACAAAGAGTTTAAAAACACACCTGACGGTACTTTTGTTGATAAATTAAGTGGCGAGCCACTATTTGATACAAGCGATAGGTTTAACTCAGGTACTGGTTGGTTGTCCTTTACTCATCCTGTAAAAAACAACGTAACACAGCACGACGATAGCAGCTGGGGCATGACACGCATTGAGCTTCGCTCTAAAAGTACAGGCATACACTTAGGGCATTTATTTCCAGGTGAAGGTCCAAGAGGTCGCGATCGTTACTGTATTAATGCAACAGTCCTTGATTTTGTACCGAGAGATAAAAGCTAAACCTTTTCTTTACGTAGCCTGATTCTAATCAGGCTTTTTTTGCATAAAACAAAATATGCTTATCACAATCTTTGTAAATTTGTTAAAATTAAAGCGTGCAGCTAATTGTCAATAATATTACTTAGGTTATTAATGAATCAATTTATAAAAATAGCAACGCAGTTAATATATTTGCCATTCGCTTTACTGCTTTTAATAAACAACGCTAAATCAGCGACTCATTACGTAGTAGGCGTAGAGAATATAGAATACCTTCCATACTACGATGGTAGTGGGGCTGACAACCGCGACTATTATGGTTTCAGTCAAAAGTTACTTACCTTGTTTGCCCAGCAGCATGACTTTGAGTTTGAGTTTTACACACTACCTATTAATCGACTTTACAAAGAATTTGTGGAACATCGCCATGTCGACTTTAAGTATCCAGATAACCCTAGCTGGAAATCAAGCTACAAAGCTTCATTTATTGATGTAAATAAAATTATTTATTCGCAGCCAACCGTTGTGACTAAAACGGGCATTGCGAGTTTAAATATAAATATCACTATTGATGAATGCATTAGTTTTGCAACGGTAAGAGGGTTTACGCCTCAAAGCTTTAAACCGTTAATGAATAATGAAAACGTTGAGTTAATAGAAACAGCTAACGTCATTGAATTAATAGAGTTGCTTTTAAAAGAGCGGGTGGAGTGTATTTACATATCTAACGATGTATTAAATTATAACCTCCTAAAATACTTTAAATTAACCCGAGCTGTTTATTTTCAAAACGAATTGCCGACAGATTTACAAGCCTTTTTATTATCGTCGATTGACTACCCTGACATAATCAAGAAATTTAATACCTTCTTGATTTCACATAAAGTGCAAATAAGTAAATTAAAAAAAGAATATCAAATTAAAAATTAACTAAAAAAGCCCCGTAAGTTATAACTTACGGGGCTTTTAAAAGTATTAAACTTATATTACATATCATGTGG